>DAOKYU010000010.1 GCA_035325995.1 Thermodesulfobacteriota bacterium
GTCAGGTGGTAATAGCAAGACTGCTGCTACTTCGGAATCCTGCACGCGAGGCGTGGACACATAGTGTCTCTTTCGACATAGCACAGGGGGCGCCGAGACCGCCTGAAGCGCGTCTGGTGATAATGGCAAGACTGCTGCTACTTCGATATCCTGCGCACGTGGTGCGCCGGCCCGGGAATGTATTGCTGCGCTGCTTATGCAGCTTGCAATATTAAGGGATTCTCGACGTAGCGCCGAAGCTGCTAAAACCATCGGAAGCGCGGCAGGTGGTAATGGCAATGCGTTGCTACGTCGATTTCCAGCGGACGTGGTCCGCCGCCTTGCTTGTAAAGCGTCGAGCGTATAATCTTTTCGGATTACTCTCCCAGGGCTGAAGGTGCCGGCTGAATGAGTTTCACGATAGAAATAATCACGACGGGCGACGAGCTTATGACGGGCCTTACGGCGGACGGGAATTTCTTCAGGGCGGGGGATGTTCTCGCGTCGAGGGGGCTCGAAGTCGCGTATCACACCACCGTCGGTGATTACGCGGACCGCATCGTCGAGGCGTTCGGAATCGCACGCGCGAGGGCGGACGCGGTTATCGTTTCGGGCGGTCTCGGGCCTACGGCGGACGACCTTACGGCGGAGGCTGCGGGGCGCTTCCTCGGCACCGGGCTGGAGCTTAACCGCGAGGCGCTTGCGTCCATAGAAGCACGGTACAGGCAGCGCGGGCGTGTGATGACCGGGATCAACCGGAAGCAGGCCTGCCTGCCGAAAGGATGCACCGTTCTTATCAACGAATGGGGCACCGCGCCGGGATGGCGATCGGAATCGGAAGGGACGGTGTTCTATTTCCTCCCCGGAGTGCCGAAGGAGTTTAGGGCAATGATGGACGCGTACGTGCTGCCGGAGCTCGAAAAGGCGGCTGCGGGAAGGCCGGTTGCGAGGACGCGGCTCGTAAAGACGTTCGGGCTCCCGGAGTCGGGCGTCGCCGAAAGGCTCGCCGGCCTGGAGAGGGAAGGGGTGAGGCTGGGATACAGGGCGCACTTCCCGGAGGTGCATCTCAGGGTGACGGCCTACGCCGGGACCGAAGACGGCGCGGCGGCTCTATTGGACGATTATACCGACGAGGTGACGGCGCGGCTCGCAGGGTACGTGTTCTCCACGAACGGGGAGACCATGGAGGAGGTCCTTGGCGGGCTGCTCCGGGAGAGGGGCCTTACCCTCGCGACGGCTGAATCCTGCACCGGGGGGCTGATATCGCATAGAATCACGAACGTCCCGGGAAGCTCGGCTTATTTCCTCGAAGGGGTCGTATCTTACAGTAACGAGGCCAAGGAGAAGATTCTGGGCGTTCCGCACGAGGTTCTCCTTGAGCACGGTGCGGTGAGCGGCCCCGTCGTCGAGGCGATGGCAAGGGGCGTAAGAAAACTGGCGAATGCCGACGTAGGAGTCGCCATCTCGGGCATAGCGGGGCCCGGCGGGGGGACGTTGGAAAAACCGGTCGGAACCGTGTACATCGGAACGGATTCGGCCTCGCACGGGGCGAGGTCGGAGCGGTTTTTATTTTTCGGGACGCGCGAGGAAATAAAGCTCGCGACGTCGTCCCGGGCGATAATGACTGTTATGCAGATTTTACTAAATAACGTATAATTCGGGAGTTATTATGGCAAAACAACCACTCGCTGAAGACAGCAACGCAGAAAGGGAAAAAACGATAGAGCTCGCGATATCGTCGATAGAGAAGCAGTTCGGAAAGGGATCGATCATGAGGCTGGGGTCGGGGGCGCCGATTCCGCAGCTCTCGGTCGTATCCTCGGGCTCGCTCGGGCTCGACATAGCGCTAGGCGTCGGGGGATTCCCCAGGGGAAGGATAATCGAGATATACGGACCGGAAGCTTCGGGCAAGACGACTCTCGCGCTTCACGTGATAGCCGAGGCGCACAGGAAGGGCGGGATAGCGGCCTTCGTCGACGCCGAGCACGCTCTCGACCCTAATTACGCAAATAACCTCGGCGTAAGGGTGGACGAGCTTCTTATATCGCAGCCCGACTTCGGCGAGCAGGCGCTCGAAATCGTCGATACGCTCGTAAGGAGCGGGGCGGTGGACGTCATCGTCCTCGACTCGGTGGCCGCGCTTACGCCGCGCGCCGAGATAGAGGGCGAGATGGGCGACGCGCACGTCGGGCTCCAGGCAAGGCTGATGTCACAGGCTCTAAGGAAGATAACGGCCACCGTGGGCCGCTCGAACACGCTCGTCATATTCGTGAACCAGACGCGTATGAAGATCGGCACTCTCCCATACCAGAACCCCGAAACGACGAGCGGCGGCACGGCGCTGAGGTTCTACTCGTCCGTCAGGATAGACGTGAGGCGTATAGGGTCCATCAAGGACGGCGACGACGTGAGGGGGAACAGGGTGCGCGCCAAGGTCGTGAAGAACAAGGTGTCACCGCCGTTCAGGGACGCCGAGTTCGACATCATGTTCGGAAGCGGCATATCGCAGACGGGCGAGATGATAGACATCGGGACCAAGCACAACATCGTGGAGAAGAGCGGCACGTGGTTCTCGTACGGCGGGGAGAGGCTCGGGCAGGGAAGGGAGAACGCGAGGGCGTTCCTCGCCGAGAATCCGGACCTTGCGGAGAAGCTCAAGGGAGAGATATTCGCGAAGACCGGCATGACGAAAAATATAAAGGCCGAAGAGGAGTAGCGGCCCGGAGCGGGACATGGGCATAAACATCGACGACATTCTGAAGGCGGCCGTCAGGGTGGGGGCATCGGACATACACATAGGCACCGGGCGGCACCCTATATTGAGGGTCGAGGGTAAGCTCATGCCGGTGAAGAACGCCCCCAGGCTCACGCCGGACGACGTGAAGTCGATGGCGTATTCGATGATGAACCCGTCCCAGAGGGAGAGATTCGAGCAGCTCTACGAGATGGACCTCGCCTACAGCATAAGCGGGCTTTCGAGGTTCAGGGTCAACATCTTCCAGCAGAGGGGCACGCTGTCCATAGCGATAAGGTCCATCCCCTTTAACATCCTTAACTTCCAGTCGCTCCACCTGCCTCCCGTAATGGAGAAGATAGCCGGAGAGGAGAGGGGGCTTATAATCGTCACGGGGACGACGGGAAGCGGCAAGTCCACCACGCTCGCCGCCCTGGTGGACTACATTAACAAGAACAAGGCGCGGCACATAATCACCGTGGAGGACCCTCTCGAATACATGCACGAGGACCAGATGAGCTACATCAACCAGAGGGAGGTGGGCATCGATACCATGGCGTTTGCAAACGCCATGAGGGCCGCCCTCAGGGAAGACCCGGACGTCATACTGGTCGGCGAGCTCAGGGATCTGGAAACGATGGAGATTTGCCTTTCGGCGGCCGAGACGGGGCACCTCGTCCTGACTACACTCCACACGCTCGACGCCATGGAATCGATAAACCGGATGCTGACCGTGTTCCCGCCCCACCAGCACAACCAGGTGAGGTATCAGCTCGCACAGGTGCTGAAGGCTATTATTTCCCAGAGGCTCGTGCCCACCGCCGACGGCAAGGCGCGCGTCCCTGCCGTCGAGGTGCTCATAGCCACCGAAAGGATAAAGGACCTCATTTCGGACCCGGCGAAGACCTGGGAAATAAGGCAGGCCATACAGGAGGGGAGCCTCCACTACGGCATGCAGACGTTCGACCAGTGCCTGTACAACCTTTACAAGGGCAACTTTATCACGTACGACGAGGCGATGAGACAGGCGACGAACAGGAACGACCTGGCAATGAGGATAGAGGGCATAACCTCGGGCTCGTCGTCGCTCGTCCGCGAGGAAACCTTCGGCACCCAAACCTCGCGCTGACAACCGGCCCCCGCCTCCCCCGCATCCCGGCGTTCCATCCGCCGTATCCCCGTCAATTCATACGTGGGCGACAGCATCAAAATTTGATATACTCTATATTAATGGCCTCCATGAAAGTACTCGCCATCGAAACGTCCACGTACTCCGGGAGTATAGCCGTCGCGGACGGCGACAGGATACTGGGCGAGTATTACATGGGCATGGGGCCGTCCCATTCCGAAAAGCTGATTCCGAAGGTGGACATGCTCCTTTCGGAGCTCGAAATCGACAAGCGGGAGCTTTCGGGGCTGGCCGTCACCGCCGGGCCGGGGTCGTTCACGTCGCTGCGTGTCGGCATATCGACCGTTAAGGGGCTTGCGTTCGCCCTCGATCTGCCCGTCGTTTCGGCTTCGTCGCTGGAGCTTCTGGCGATGAATGCGCCGTTTTCGAAATACCAGATATGCCCGATAATAGACGCCCGGAGGGGCGAGGTGTTCTCGGCCCTTTTCAGGCACCGGGACGGGAATCTCGCGAGGGCCGCCGAAGACGCCCCGCGCACGCTCCGGGAATTAGGGAGTATAATAAAGGAAAAAACGATATTTATAGGGGAAGGCGCTTTACTTTATAAAGATTTTCTGGAAGATAATCATGGTGAAAGCGAGCCCGGCGAGAGTGTGTTCTGCCCCTCGTATTTGAACTATCCGAGGGCTTCGTCGCTCGCTTGCCTGGGTGTCCGGAGATTGCGCGAAGGGCTTTCCGAGGATGCCGCGCTGCTATCGCCGGCGTACCTTAGAAAGCCAGACGCAGAATTATCAGCAAAGGGGAGAGACCATGACAGAATCTGAGATAATCGAGAAGCTTCTCGAGGGGGACGAGGAGTTCCAGAAGCTCTACGCCGAGCACAGGGAACTCGACGAGGTCGTAAGCAGCCTCGAGAGCAAGGAGTCCCTGAGCTTCGACGACGAGGTCGAGGTGAAGAGGCTCAAGAAGATAAAGCTTTCGCTCAAGGACAGGATGGAGGCCAGGATAGCGGAGTGGAAGCACAGGGTCGAAGCCTGAGGGCGGAAGACCCTGAAAGTAGTGCCTGAACATAGATTATCAAATCGCCCGGCGGACGTGTATACGTCGCCCGGGCTAACCTACGGGGGTGTATTAGAATGGCAAGAATGATTGGAGCCGAGATGTTTTTCGAGACTCTCATACACGAGGGCATAGACGTGGTGTTCGGAATTCCGGGCGGCTACGTGCTCAAGGTGTACGACGTAATGTCCAAGTATGAGGATCGGTTAAGGCACGTTCTTGCCAGGCACGAGCAGGGCGCAACCCACATGGCTGACGGCTACGCGAGGGCATCCGGCAAGCCTGGCGTGGTGCTCTGTACTTCCGGTCCGGCCGCGACGAATACCGTAACCGGCATAGCCACGGCGCAGATGGACTCTTCTCCCATAGTCGTTTTTACGGGACAGGTCCCTCTTCCGTACCTTGGTAGCGACGCATTCCAGGAGGCGGACCACATCGGTATAACCCGCCCCTGCACGAAGCATAATTACCTGGTGAGGAAAACGTCAGAGCTCCCGCGCGCGATGAAGGAGGCGTTTTACATCGCGGGGACGGGGAGGCCGAGCCCGGTCCTCGTAGACATGCCGAAGGACGTTCTCCTCGGCGAAGACGAGCTCGTCATACCGGATTCCGTGGGCCTTCGGGGCTATAAACCCCCAACCAAGGGGCACCACGGCCAGGTAAAGCGCGCGGTCGATATGCTCCTCGCGGCGAAGAAGCCGCTCATATTCGGCGGCGGAGGGCTCATATGGTCCGGCGCGACCGAGGAGTTAAAGGAGCTCGCTCACAGGCTCCAGATCCCCGTCACGCTTACGCTGATGGGGCTCGGCGCGTATCCGGCGGACGACCCGCTCTACATAAGCATGCTCGGCATGCACGGCTCGTACGCGGCCAACATGGCCGTCCACGAGTGCGACCTCGTAATATCCATAGGCGCCCGGTTCGACGACAGGGCGACCGGCGGAAACTTCGCGAAGTTCGCGCCCAATGCAAAGATCATTCACATAGACATCGATCCGTCGACGATAGACAAGAACATAGTCGTTCACTGTCCGATAGTCGGCGACGCGAAGCTCGTTCTCCAGCAGATGCTCGAGCTCCTTCCCGCCAAGGTGAAGAACGACAGGAAGGAGTGGTCGGGCCAGATCAAGAGCTGGCAGAAAAAGTATCCATATTCCTATAACCAGGGCGACGAGAAGATCCTCACGTCCTACACGATCGACACTCTGAGCAAGATCACCGACGGCGAGGCCGTCATCGTATCCGACGTCGGCCAGCACCAGATGTGGGTCGCCCAGTGGTACAAGTTCAAGCACCCGAGGACTCACATCACGTCGGGCGGGCTCGGCACGATGGGCTTCGGCTTCCCGGCCGCCATGGGCGCCAAGTTCGCCCGTCCGGACAAGCAGGTCGTCAGCGTGTGCGGGGACGGCAGCTTCCAGATGAACCTCCAGGAGCTCGCGACGGCCGTCGAGAACCGTATGGACCTCAAGATCATTCTTCTCAACAACGGCCACCACGGCATGGTCAGGCAGTGGCAGACGATGTTCTTCGAGGGCAACTATTCGGCCTCGAAGTTCGGCGTGCTGCCGGATTTCGTGAAGCTGGCCGAATCCTTCGGCGCGGTGGGCATGAGGGCGTCGAGGCCCGACGACCTCGAACCCACGCTCAGGGAAGGGCTGTCGACTCCGGGCGTCGTGCTGATGGAAGTCATGGTCGATTACGAGGAGCTCGTGTATCCGATGATCGCCCCGGGCGGCGCGATGAACGAGATGCTCCTCGGGCCGGGCGCGCAGCTCAGTAACCTTGCAGACGTCGCCGATATGGCTTAACGGGAAAGATTGGGTATAATGAGTGAGCTTTTTATATAAGTGAGGGTTCTCATTCATCTTTTCCCCTGTATAATCAGCGGTTCATTCGGGTATACCGGGAGGTATACATGGAGGTATATATATTGTGAGGCATACGATAACGCTTCTTGTCGATAACGAATCCGGCGTTCTCTCGCGCATAGCCGGCCTCTTCAGCGCCAGGGGGTTCAACATAGAAAGCCTGAACGTCGCGGAGACGCTCGAGCCGGATACTTCGCGCATTACGCTCGTCACCTCGGGCGACGATTTCATAATCCAGCAGATAATCAAGCGCTTTAACAACATGGTGAACGTGATAAAGGTGAGCGACCTCACGGACGAAGTGAGGGTCGAGAGGGAGATGGTGCTCGTCCGCGTGGACGCGAGGCCCGACACCCGGGCCGAGATACTCCGGACGGCCGACATATTCAGGGCCAAGGTCATAGACGTGGGGGCGAAGTCCTACACCCTCGAGCTCACGGGGGACAAGGACAAGGTGACCGCGTTCATAGAGCTCCTTCAGCCGCTAGGCGTAAAGGAAATAGCGCGCACCGGGACCGTGGCGATGAAACGCGAAAGCAAAGCCGTAAGGAAAGGAGAAGAAAGATGAAGGTTTATTACGACAGCGATATAAACCAGAATAAGATAAAGAAAAGAAAAGTCGCGATAGTCGGCTATGGCAGCCAGGGCCACGCCCACGCGCTCAACCTCCGGGACAGCGGCGTCGAAGTCGCAATCGGGCTCAGGGAAGGCAGCGGGAGCTGGGAGAAGGCCAAGCAGGCCGGGTTCAAGGTGATGTCCGTGGACGACGCGGCCAAGTGGGCGGACATCGTAATGATCCTCGCCCCGGATACGAGCCAGGCAGACATATACAGGAACGAGATTTCGGACAACCTCGACGCCGGTAACGCCATCGCTTTCAGCCACGGGCTCAACATCCATTACGGACAAATCGTCCCCCCGCCCAACGTGGACATATTCATGGTCGCGCCGAAGGCCCCGGGCCACACCGTCCGCGGCCAGTACGAAGAGGGCGCCGGCGTGCCGATGCTCGTGGCCGTCCACCAGGACGCGACGGGCGAGGCGAAGGAGATAGCGCTCGCCTACGCGGGAGCGATAGGCGGCGGAAGGGCCGGCATAATCGAGACGACCTTCAAGGACGAGACCGAGACCGACCTCTTCGGCGAGCAGGCCGTTCTCTGCGGCGGGCTTACGTCGCTCATCATGGCCGGGTTCGAGACCCTCGTCGAGGCTGGATATCCGCCGGAGATGGCGTACTTCGAGTGCTGTCACGAGGTTAAGCTCATCGTCGATCTCATCTACGAGGGCGGCATATCCAACATGAGGTATTCCATCAGCGACACGGCGAAATACGGCGACATCACGCGTGGGCCGAGGGTGGTAGACGCGGAATCCAAGAAAGAGATGAAGAAGATCCTGACCGAGATCCAGAACGGCGAGTTCGCCCGCGAGTGGATACTCGAGAACAGGGCGGGCAGGCCCGTTTACAACGCCCTCATGAAGAAGGGCGAGACCCACCCGATCGAGGACATCGGCGGGCAGCTGAGGGGCATGATGAGCTCGCTCTTCAAGAAGAAGCTGGTGGACAAGTCGAAGAACTGATGGAGCGAAAGCGGCCACCCATAGCCACCGAGGGGTTCACCTATCTCGGCATTCTGGCGTTCCTGGCCTGGGCGGCCGCGATAACGGGGTTCACGACCGTTTCTTTCGTATTCGCGGGGGCGGCCGTCGTGGTCCTGTTTTTCTTCAGGGACCCTGAAAGGGACGTCCCCGGCGCCCCGGAGGCAGTCGTTTCGCCGGCGGACGGCGAGGTGCTGGAAGTCGCCGAGGTTTACGAAACGGACTTCCTCGGAAAGCCCGTTACCAGGGTCTCCATATCGCTCGCGCTTTACGATTGCCACATTAACAGGATGCCCGTGAAGGGCAGGGTCACCGGTACGAAATACTCCCCCGGAAGCTTCCACATAGCCAATATGCCCCGCTGGCTTTTCTCCGAAGGCATGAAGAGGAAATCCGACGACAACGAGAGGCTTTCGACGCTCGTAGAGACGCCCGGGGGCGACAGGTTCGTCGTGACGCAGATAGCGGGATTCCTCGCCCGGCGCATAGTTTCCTACGCCGACGTCGATACGAAGTTCGAGAAGGGGCAGAGGTTCGGAATGATAAAATTCGGGTCGAGGGTGGACGTATACGTGCCGGAAGGGTATATAATAGAAACGAGGGAAGGGCGCAGGGTAAAAGCAGGGGAGAGCGTGATAGCATGGCAAGACGCGAGCAGGGCGTAAGGCGGAAGAAGTCGAGGCGGCAGAAGGTGATGCCCGTTCTTCCGAACATCTTCACAACGGGGAATCTTTCTTTCGGACTGCTTTCTATAATGACTTCCTTACAGGTGGCGGCCGGTCACGGCGCGCCCGCCGGCTCGCCCGAGTGGGAGTTCAAGAGGCTATGGTGGGCGGGCGCTTTCATCGTCATATCCTTTTTCTTCGACATGCTCGACGGGAGGCTCGCGAGGTTCATAAAGCACGAGAGCAATTTCGGCCTCTCTTACGATTCGCTGTCGGACCTCGTTTCCTTCGGTGTGGCTCCGGCGGTGCTCCTTTATGTGTCGACGCTCATGGAAAAGGGCGAATTGGGCCTCATGGTCGTCATTTTCTACACCGTATGCGCCGCTCTCAGGCTCGCGCGGTTCAACGTGCAGTCGGGGGACGTCGAGCGGTTTAACTTCACGGGGCTCCCGAGCCCGATGGGCGCGGGGCTCGTCGTATCGCCGCTCATGCTGCTTTCGGCTCTCAGGATAACGCCGGACGAGCGGGTGATATGGTTTTACCTCTTCGCGGCCCCGGTAGTGGGGCTACTCATGGTGAGCAACGTAAGGTACGCGAAGCAGCCGACTTTCAAGCTCGGCGGGCCGTTCAACGCCCTCGTCGTCGCGGCCATAATAATCGCCGCCGTCATCACCAACCCCGAAATCATGTTCATCTTCCTCGTTTACCTCTACGCTATCTCGGGGCTCGTCATATACGCTTTTAAGTACCTCACCGGCAAAAGTGGGGCGCAGGACCACCCCCGGGCACGGGAAGAGGGCTGATTATTAGTCTTCGTAACTCCTTTCAATCAATAGCTATTCCCATGCGCGCCGGCTCCCCTCCTTGAACGGGGGGCAAATGCCGTTATCTTATTAGCTTTAAAAGTTCCCTAGATTCCAGATGCAGCTACTAAATAAAAAGGCGGGCCGCCGATGATACCGAATCTCGTTCGAATACTGAAACTGTATATAATTCCGGAAGGGGGTTTTTGGGGCGCGGCGCGGCTTGTGCCGGTAATCCTGACCGCAGCCGTGCTGGCAGCGGCGGTTTCGTGCAGCAAAGAGGAGAAGAGTATGGATAACGAAGCGGTTAAAACGAAAACGACTGCGAACGGCGTGACGAAATACGAGCTCGAAAACGGGCTTACGGTGATACTCGAAGAGAACCATTCCTCGCCGGTCGTGGCGGTGAACGTGTGGGTGAAGACGGGCAGCGCGTGCGAAAAAGAGGGCGAGTACGGCCTGGCGCACGTGCACGAGCACATGCTCTTCAAGGGCACCGAGAAGAGGGCCGTCGGCGAGATAGCCCGGGTCATAGAGGGCAGCGGCGGCGACATCAACGCGTTCACGTCGTTCGACGAAACGGTCTATTACGTCGTGATAGCGAGCAGGTTCCAGGACACTGCGCTCGACATCCTTTCGGACGCGATGCAGAACTCGACGTTCGACCCGGAGGAGCTCGACAAGGAGCTCGAAGTGGTCATCGAGGAGATAAGGCGAGGGCAGGACAGCCCGGGCAGGAATCTCAGCGAGAAGCTGTTCTCGACCATGTTCCTGGAGCATCCGTACGGGAGGCCGGTGATCGGGAGCATGGAGAGCGTAAGGTCTTTTACGCGTAAGGGCATCACGGATTTTTATCATAAGTGGTATTCGCCCCAGAACATGGCGCTCGTCATAGTCGGCGACTTCGACCCCGAGGCCATAGAGCCCAGGATAGAGGAGACGTTCGGGAAGCTGAAAAGGCGGGACATACCGGAGTGCGACATCGCGCCCGAGCCCGGGCAGAAGGAGATGAGGGCGTTCGTTCTCGACAAGCCCGTACAGGAGGGGTATTTCTCGCTGGCGTATCATGCCCCGAACGCGAGGGGCGAGGACGTTCCGGCGCTCGACGTCCTGGCGAACATACTCGGGGGCGGCGAGAGCTCGCGCCTGTACAGGGAAATAAAGGAAGAAAAGGGGCTCGCGAACAGCATATACGCCTACGCGTTCACCCCGAAGCGTGAGGGCATATTCGCCGTCGGCGGGACGCTCGACCCGGCCGAGTCGAAAGAGGCCCTTTCGGAGATAATAGGCGAGGTAGCGAGGCTGAAGCACGAGCCCGTGAGCGATCTCGAGCTCTCGAAGGCGAAGGTGAACATCGAAAGCGACGCTATATACACGAAGGAAACCATGCAGGGGCAGGCCCAGAAGCTCGGCTATTACGAGGTCGAGGCCGGGGACTTCAGGTACGAGGACGAGTACCTGGACAAGGTGAGGCAGGTGACGGCCGAGGACGTCATGGCTGCCGCGAACAAGTATCTGAACAACACGAATCTGACGGCCGGGTTTCTCTTGCCGACGGGGCAGGTGACGATAACGGAAGAGGAAATAAAATCCATAGCGGGCGAGGCCGACGGCCGGGCCGCGGTCGAAAACGTAAACGAAGAAGGAAACACTGAAACTGCGGACGGAGAGGAAGTGCTCACCGAAGAGGAATTCGCCGTTCACGGGAGCGGCGCGGCTCCGGCTTCGGCTTCGGCGACTCCGTCCCCGACGGCAGGGCCGGATACGGCGGCCGAGTCGGGGGTGAAGGAGCACGTCCTCGACAACGGCGTCAGGGTGCTTATAAAGCGTAACACCGGTGTGCCGCTCTTCGCGGCGCGCGCCGCGTTCCTGGGCGGGATCAGGTACGAGGACGCTAAAACGCAGGGCATGTCGAATTTCGCCTCGCGCATGCTGACGCGCGGCACGGATGCGAGGAGCGCCGCGCAGATAGCGCAGGAGATAGAATCCATTGCGGGCGACCTCGAAGGATTTTCGGGCCGGAACAGCTTCGGCGTCACGGTCGAATCGCTAAGCCAGAATTTCCCGCAGGCGATGGACCTGTTTTCTGACGTCCTGCTCCATCCTTCGTTCGACCGGCAGGAGGTCGAGAGGGCGCGGAGGGAGATACTGGCCGAGATAAACAGGGAAGGGGACAACCTCC
Source organism: Thermodesulfobacteriota bacterium (assembly GCA_035325995.1). Lineage (NCBI taxonomy): Bacteria > Pseudomonadati > Thermodesulfobacteriota > Thermodesulfobacteriota bacterium. Next base: position 12,022 of record DAOKYU010000010.1, read on the forward strand.
TCAAGACGACTGTGAACCTCTTCCTGAATACGCTCTACAGCGAGCACCCGTACAAGTTCAATCCGCTCGGAACCGTGGACACAGTGACATCCTTTAATGGTAAGAACATACAGGCGTTCTATAAAAAATACGCGACCCCGGAGAACCTGGTCATCACGATTGTGGGCGACGTAGACGAGGACGAGGCGCTCGCGGTGGTGAAGGAAAAGTTCGGCGGGATGAAGAAGGGCGCGGAATCCGCGCCCGTGGTTCCGGCCCCCGCCGCTCCGGAGAAGATCACTGAGCTCGTCGAGACGAAGCCCGAGAAGGCGCAGACCCACATCATCATGGGCTTCCTCGCCCCCTCGCTCGGGGACAAGGATACCTATGCATTCGAGGTGCTGAACTCGGTTCTGTCCGGCCAGGGCGGGCGGCTGTTCCTGGAGCTCAGGGACAAGAAGAGCCTCGCTTATACCGTGACGTCCTTCTACACCCCGGGTATAGAGCCCGGGTTCTTCGGCGTCTACATCGGCACGGCTCCGCAGAAGGAAGCAGATGCAGTGAGCGCCATAAAGGAGCAGCTCGGGCTGGTGCTCGAAAAGGGCATCACCGACGACGAGCTGGAGCGCGCGCAGAATTACCTCGTCGGGAGCTTCGAGATAGGGCTCCAGCAGAATTCCTCGCAGGCGGCGAAGATAACGTTCGACGAGCTATACGGGCTCGGATGGGACGAGTACAAGAAATACCCGGAAGAGATTTACGCCGTCACGAAGGAAGACGTCCTTAAGGCGGCGCGTAAATATATAGACCTCGACAAGTACACTCTCGTCATCGTAAAGCCGGACAGTAACGGGAACGGCGGGCAGGGCTGAGCCCGTGCCGCGGCGCCCGAAACACGTCCGGATGCGTTCGGCGGGTTATGGCGGACTTTGAAAGGGGAGGCCGACCGGCCTCCCTATATTCCCACGGATTCACTTTTTGTATCTGCACGCAAAACCCGCGCGAGTATAGACGTCCTTGAATTTTAAAACGGGATTGGTGTATAATGGGGTTCAATAAAAAGAGTCCGGGGGAAATGATTACAAATCTTGTTTCTCGTTAAAGGAGGATTTGAATCAAAAGAGGTATGGAGAGTCTCTCTTCCCCCGGACCGTTTCCTCGTTGCACTTAATAGTATAGCCGAAAATTTCTTTCTGTAAGTTTTTTTCATCCTTAAAACCACTGCGCAGAACCGCGGGGTGCGGCCTCGCCGCCCCGGGAATCGCCGCGAGCTCCGCGCCTTGTCTGGTGTAAAATGCCTCGGAACAAGACAATAATTTCCCGCTGTCACGGCGGCTTCGGCCATCTCCCCCGACGTTTAATGAAATGTCCGCGGCGTGTTACGTCCGGGTACGGGATTTGCAATATGCGGTATTAGAATTGGTGCTAGAATTATTTACAGGAGGCAGCCGATCATGATGAGAGCCAACGTTTTCAGGAGTGCGAACAAGCATGAGCTCGTGGAAAAGCCGATTCCGAAGGCCGGGCCGGGAGAGGCCGTGATAAAAGTCACGCTCACGACCATCTGCGGCACCGACATTCATATCGTCAGGGGCGAGTTCCCGGTGGCCGAGGGGCTTACTATAGGGCACGAGCCCATAGGCGTGGTGCACGAGCTCGGGGAGGGCGTCACCGGATATACGATCGGCCAGCGCGTGGCCGTGAACGCGATCACCCCGTGCGGCGTTTGTTATTATTGCCTCTCGGCGGACTGGTCGCAGTGCGGCGGTTACCTCGGCGGGTGGAAGATGGGGAACACCATCGACGGCTGTCAGGCCGACTACGTCAAGATACCGGCGGCCATGGCCAACCTCGCCCCGATACCGGACGAGCTCTCAGACGAGGACGTCCTCCTTACGACGGATATATTTTCGACCGGGCTTTCGGGGGCGGAGAGCGCCGACATAAAGGTGGGCGATATAGTCGCCGTATTCGGGCAGGGGCCCATAGGGCTAGGCGCTACAGCGGGCGCGAAGCTTAAGGGGGCGTCGCTTATAATCGGCGTCGACGCCGTCCCGTCGCGTATGAAGATGGCGAAGCAGATGGGCGCCGACATCGTTATCGACTTCAAGAAGTCGGACGCCGTGAAGGAGATAATGAGCATAACGAAGGGCAGGGGAGCGGACGTCGCCATAGAGGCGATAGGCCTCCAGGCGACGTTCGAGAACGCTGTGAAATCGACGCGGGTAGGCGGCACGGTATCGACGCTCGGCGTATACGCGGCCGAGATGGCGAATATAGGCATCCCGAACAAGGACTTCGGGTACGGCATCGCCGACAAGAATATAGTCTCGACCCTGTGCCCGGGCGGGAAGGAGCGCATGCGCCGGCTCATCGAGCTCGTCAGGAACGAGCGCGTGAACCTCCGCCAGCTCATCACGCACCGCTTCACGCTCGACGAGATAGACGACGCGTACGAGCTCTTCATGTCGCAGGGCGACGGGGTGATAAAGGTGGCGATAACGCCGTAGGTGCCGCGCCGGGTGCGGGTTGGCCGCGGACCGCGGGCAGCATGCGTAAGCGAGGGGATTCTTTTCCGCGTGATGAATTCCCTCTTGCAATCGAGTGAGCGTCGTGGAGAATAGTAGGAAGTCCTACGCTCATGCTCGAAGCAGTAATAGTTATTATCGGTCTTTCGGTGTTCGAGATAATCTCGAGCGTCGATAATGCTGTCGTCAACGCGCACGTTTTAAGGACGATGACGGACCGCTTCAGGCGGTTCTTTCTCCTCTGGGGGATGCTCATCGCGGTCTTCCTCCTCCGGGGGGTCCTTCCGTTTCTCATCCTGTGGATAGCCAATCCCGACCTCTCCTTCATGCAGCTACTGACGCTGGCCTTTTCGGGGAGCAGCCGCGACATCGAGGAATCGCTCGCGCATTCGAAGCATTATCTCCTCATGGGCGGCGGGATGTATCTCTTCCTCGTTTTCCTCGCGTGGATATTCATGGAGGAAAAGAAGTACGTGTTCCCCGTCGAGCCCTTCATACACAAGCACTCGGTGTGGTTTTACGCGGTGACGTCGCTCCTGTTTACGGTGGTCATTTACGTGTCGCTCAGGTTCGACCCGTTCCTGGCATTCGCCGCGTCCGTCGGGACCACGGCGTTCTTCATCACGGACGGCTTCAAGAAGAACGCCGAGGCCAAGGAGAAGGAGCTCCTCGACCCTGCGATGAGCGGGTGGAGCAAGGTGTTTTACCTGGAGGTGCTCGACGCGTCCTTTTCGATCGACGGCGTGATAGGGGCGTTCGCGTTCACGCTTTCGATTCCGCTCATTCTCATCGGGAACGGCATAGGGGCGTTCGTCGTCCGGGAGGTCACAGTCAAGGGGATCGACTGGATATCGAAATACGCCTACCTCAAGAACGGGGCAATGTATTCGATAGGCATACTCGGCACGATCATGACGCTCGAAAGCTTCGGCATAGAGGCCCCTTTCTGGCTCGCGCCGCTCTGCACGATAATCATCCTTACGGTGTTCATGTACCTGTCCTGGCGCGAGATAAAGCTCAACGGCGGGGAGGTCGAGGAGACCGAAGGGAAGGGCTGACGCCGATACGGGGCATCAGCTCTTGCGCATTCCGCTGAGTATCTTCGCGTCTTCGGGCGCGTAGCCCGACTCGTCGTTGTCGAAGTAGAAGAAGACCTCTTTTTTCCTTCTCCGCCATTTCTTTATACGCTGCGCCCATCCGGCGAGGGCGTCCTCCGAATATTGGCCCTTGTAGGCGGCGCCCGGCCCGTGGAGCCGCACGTAGACCATGCCGGACGTGACGACTTCGGGGGAGCGGAGGCCGCCGATCTCGAAAATGCAGAACGCGGCGCCGTGCTTCTCCAGTATGGAGTACACGCCGTCGTCGAACCAGCTCGGGTCCCTGAGCTCGAACGCGTAGCGATGGCCGCCGGGGAGGGATTCGAGGAAGGATTCGAGCCTCTCGCGGTTGACGCGCCATTTGGGCGGGAGCTGGAACAGCACGGGGCCGAGCTTGCCGCCGAGGGCCTCCGCGGTCTTAAGGAGCCTCGATACGGGCTTTCGCGAGTCTTTCAGCTTTTTCATGTGGGTGATGTAGCGGCTCGCCTTGAGGGAGAATGTGAAATCCTCCGGAACGGTGCGGGCCCAGCGGCGGAGGGTTTTCTTCTCCGGCATGTGGTAAAAGGAGTTGTTTATCTCGACGGTGCGGAAGGTTTTTGCGTAGTGCCCGAGGAATTCGTCTCCCGAAAGGCCGTCCGGGTAAAAGGGCCCGACCCAGTGGTCGTAACTCCAGCCCGAGGTCCCGATGTGTATCCTGCTTTTCTTCGGCATGGTCTATTGCCCCCTCGCCTGCGTATTTTCGGGAACCCTTAAAACCAGAATACCCTACGGGGCGGCGAATGCGGGTAGATTTTCAGGGAGTGAGGCGAATTCGGGAATCACGGGGTAATATATTCACCGTCTGATGTCGTGAATTGTGAGAACGGGAGCGAGCAGAAACATGAAGCGTATAGTGATTGCGGTTTTGATGGTTTTATTCGTCGCCGGGTGCGCCGGGAAGTACGACTGGGATACGGAGCAGGAGATGCGCGGGGAGAGGAGGATGGACTGCACGGGGACCAAGACCACGAACGAGGCGGCGAACGTTACGAATTGCCCGCAGATAAGGCCGGACGGTGGGTGAGATCGTGACGAGCAAAGGATATTTGATAATGACCGAAGCTGAATAATCCACGCCTTAATTTGATTTGGTGTCTGCTACTTCCGAGCGGTACTGGATGAGCTCCTGTGTAGTCGGTCCGGGGCGTCCGAATGCTCGCTCGTTCGCATTCGTTCCCCTTGAAAAGGGGGAGGGAATTCAATATATGCGATTGGAATTAGCCCAAATCAAATTTCCCCTCTAACAAATCGTCTTCGAATTGTTTGATGCCTTTGAGGTCCGGGGAGTAGCCGCTGACGTCCGGGAAAGAGAGGTTCATGATCATCCCGTAGACGATAGAGGCGAGCATGGTGATGCGCTCGTAATCCTCGGCCGTGATTTCGAGGGGCAGGTCGATAAGCTCGCCATCCTTGTGCTCGACGAATTCGAGTATTCCCCGGTTTACTTTGTAGTCCGCGTAGTCGCGCGAATTCTCGACCAGTATCTTGTAGAAGATGAGCTGGTTTCGGTATTGGTGCATCTGTATCGGCTCGTACTGGCCGGTCCCTTTCCAGCCGGTCTTGGCCTTGCCGGTTTTGTAGTCGTGGACGACGGCCTCGCCGCTTCCCCCGGGGACCATCTTGTCTATTTTGCCCGTGAGGTGCGCGCCGCCCGAGAGGACAACCCCCTGGCTGTTGAAATTGACCTCCGACAGGTGCCCGGGGAGAAATCCGCTCATCTTCTTCCCGAAGAATACCGTGAGCATGTCGCGGCCCCGTTTCGAATAGTTCCTGTAGTCCTTCTCGCCCAGTCTTTCGGCCCTGAGCGCCTCGTCGAAAGCGCCGAGGAGGTCTTCCAGGCGTGGCGGTGCGCCGCCGTCCCGCTTGACCCGGACATACGCCTCCTGCATCACCCTGTGCACTGCCGTGCCGTACGATCCCGCGGCGCTCTTGGCCTGGGGGAACCTGAGGAGGTTCTGCTCGAAGAAGAGCTGGGGGCCGCCTTCGGCGACGTTGAGGAAGTTGTTCAGGTGCGTGACGCTCAGCTTGTACTCCCTTAAAGCGGGCTCCAAGACCGCTCTTTCGTCGAGGACTAGGGGGAGCTTGTGAAAGGATTCCCACGACGCGGAGAGGACCTCTGTATTGTCGGGCAGCTCTTCCTCGCCGACCTCGGGACACATGAACATCGGGAGTATGCTCTCGTCCTTATTTCCCTCGCCGGCCGGGGGCATGATGAACCCGAGACGCGAGGACTCGCGGCCGTTCTCCTTTCTTTCGTAGGATGTCATATAGAGGCTGCTCTTCGCACGGGTTATGGCCACGTAAAAGAGCCTCATGTGGTCGTCGGCGTCTTCCCCGGAGGGAGTTATGGGGAGGTTCGGCGGGAACTGGAGATTCGATCCCCTTCCGCCCCCCGCCCATATATCGTGCTGGCAGGCGACTATGAATACAGTGTCGAATTCGAGCCCCTTCGCGTTGTGTGCCGTGAGAAGGCTTACGGCGCATTCCGCGTTCATGAAAACGCTGTTGTCGATGACGGGGATAAAGTTCTCCCTGTGGAGACGGACGAAGGAGGCCATGTCGTCTACGCCGAGCACTTTGGTTTTTTTATAATCCCTCAGGGATTCGACGAATGTCCTCAGGCAGGAGAGAAACCTCGTGTATTCGAGCCTGTTTTCTCTCAGCCTTTCTTCCCCGAAATAATATTCCTTGAACGGCGATACGAATCTCTTTTTCGTGCGCGGCCCGGGCCCGGCGTCGTCGTCCTCGTCGGCCGGCGTCTGGGCGGGGCCCGACCCCATGAGGAGATCGAGCACGCGTTCCAGCGTATCGTGCATCGAGACCTCTCCCACGTATATGAAGAAGTCGGCGATGTTGCGTATGTAAGGGTCCTCGTGATCTTCCATTACGTCGAGCCAGAAACGCTCCTTTCTTCCGCCGATTCCCGCCGCGGTCCTCGAAATCTCCCAGACCGTTTTCCTCTTCTTTTCGAGCCCCCAGAACGGGTAGCTCAGAATCTCGGGCAAAAGCTCGTCCGCATCGTATTTGCCCTTCCGCCCGAGCGTCGAGACGAACTCCGCCATTCGTATGAGCTGCCTTATGTGAGGCTCGTCGAGAACGTTGTTGAACCTCTCGTACGTAAGCGGAACGCCAAGCGTGCTCAGGGCATCCGCGACGCCCGTGAGGCAGTCGTGGCGGCGGGCTATGACGGCGATGTCGTCGGGTGACTTGCCGCTGTCGATGAGGCGTTTTATCTCCCCGGCGACGTAGGTGTTCTCGTGGAGCGGCGAGGGGAACGAGCGTGACAGTATCTTGCCCGGGAGGATGTTGCCGTTAGCGGCCTCGATGGACTTGTTCAAATCCTTGACGAAGTTGACGAGGCGGTTTTTCGCCCCCCTGATAACGTATTCCGCCGCGTCGAGGATGCCTTTGGCCGAGCGGTAGTTGGAGGTTATCGTGATTATCTTCGCCTCGGGGTATGAGCTCCTGAAGCCGAGTATGTTGGCGAGCTCGGCGCCCTGGAACTTGTATATCGACTGGTCGTCGTCGCCTACAGCCATGACATTGGGGGATTTCCCTCCCTTCCCGTTGCCGGCAAGGAGACGGAGAAGCTTCATCTGCGCCCCGTTCGTATCCTGGAACTCGTCGACGAGTATGTACTCGTAGCGGTCCTGGAGGTCCAGTGCGAGTCTCGGGTTTTTCTCGATGGCCTCTATTACCCAGAGAATCATGTCGTCGTAGTCGTAGTATGTGAGATCGTAGAGCCGCCGCTGGTATTCGGCGTAAATGTCGGCCAGGGCCTTGAGCTTGTCCGTATTCCCGGCGCTCTTGAGGATGAGCCTGCCGTCATCGGTCCTGGCGGTGTTCTTCCGCTTCCAGTCCGATACGGGCGTCGTTTCGCCCACCAGGAGGAAATCGGCGAGCTCGCGGAGGGAATCCTTGAGCGTGCTGACTATGTGTGGGACGCCCGGGACGGGGGGGGCTTCGTCGACGCCGGAGCCGAGCTCGGAGACTATCCTTTTTATGCCGGACGCCATGCCTCTCGATACCCTCGCCGAGAACACGCTCTCTATGAGCGGGTTTATAGATTCGTATGATTTCTCGTTCTGCTCGACTACTTTCCTGAAGTCTTCCGGTGTAAGACCCGCCTTTTTTAAATCGCCGAACGCCTTCACCGCGCTCTTCAGGTATACGTAACCTTCGCTCGGGTGGTTTGAAGAAAGCGGGTTGTCGTACGGCAGCGCGCCCAGTATGTCTTCGAGTATCTCGATGCGGGTGACGTCGTCCAGCGGGTAGAACCTCGTTCCCCTGTGGAAGAATTCGGGATAGCTCCCTATAATTTCGACCCCGAAGCTGTGGAACGTGTGTATCGCTATCCTGTACGCGTCGCGGCCTATGAGCTCCGAAAGGCGTCTCCGCATGTTGTAGGCGGCGGCGTTCGTGAACGTAAGACAGAGGATGTTGCCGGGTGATACGAACGCCTTCCGGAGTATGTTGGCGGTTCTGAGGCCGAGTATCTCGGTTTTCCCCGTGCCGGGGCCGGCGACGACGAGGAGCGGCCCGTCTATGTGATTGACTGCATCTTTCTGCCGGGGGTTTAATTTCTCGTAACGTTTTTCGAATTCGCTCATTATGGTTCTGGCGGCGGGGGCCTGTCTTGGTGCCCTCGCCATGTCGTACGGCCGCCGCAGGGGGCAGTAAAAAGATTATGGTTTCGGAGCGCGCCCGTCAAGCGCGGGGGGGGAATTGCTGCGCCGCGTTCGGCTTCGGCCGGGGCCTTTCGGGCTTCGCATGGCTATCAGGCTACGCCGAGGCTTCGCCCCGACAGGGGCCGCGACAAGCGGGCGGTGCACGATATGATGATTTATCCACCGACTTTGCATTTTCCGTCATTCTGAACTTGATTCAGAATCTCGTTTTTAAAAGCATTAACAGGAAAGGCTAGGCATAAATCCCATGGGGTCTTCAGTGACTGAAGGGGAAGTTTTATACTTAACTTGTAAGGTCGATATAAGGCTTTCTACTTTTGACTGACCAAAAGTAGCACACACGTAGTGTGATTTACGACGAAGTACCTTCATGGATTTTTGCAACTGAAGTGCGGCTGGAGATTATAGCAATGCCTTGCTACTTCGAAAGCTGGTAGAGGCTGCGGGGTTGGCGGCCTTGCGGGGGACGTTCTGTAGTAGCTGGTAGATATGGAGAAAGGGTTCTCTACTTTTCCTTGATGAAAAGTAGCAAAAATCACGGGCCGGGAAAAATTCTGCTAAAAATCATCGTTCCTTCGCTAAATCCTCCAAATACTATACCCCCACCCTGACCCTCCCCCTGGGAGGGGGAGGGAAGAGTAAGGTAGGTCGGATTTTTAACGCTCATCCACTCGATGTCTTCGGCGGGGCAAGTCGGGTGGTTAAATGGAACAGACGACCGGGCGATGCTATGAATTTCCAAGTCGGCTACGTCGATATCCTGCGCACGTGGTGCGCCGGCCCGGAGGGGTATTGCTGTGCTGCTTATGCAGCTTGCAATATTATAGTCAAGGAATTCTTGATGGATTGCTGGCGGAAAACTGAATGGGTTCCTGCTATTTTGATTTGAGCTGCTTTCGAGCTGTACTGGAGGTGCTTAATTGCAGTCGGTCGGGGGCGTCCGAATACTCACTTGCTTGCATTCGTTGCAGGAATGACAGACATGTGATGATTCCTCGCTCGCTCGGAATCGTGGCGGATCAAAGGAAGATTGCCGCGGTCGCGCGGGCGCTCCCTCGCAATGACGGGGTAAAGAAATAAATCACCCTTGCTCCCCTCCGGCTTCGCTGAATCTACGCCGCGACAAGCCTTTTTCTAAGGGAGGATAAAGGTGACGGAATGACGACACCTGCGAACGGCCCTACTTGTTGGATTTATATACCTCCGCGCCGCCGCGGGGGACTTCGAGCACCATCTCCTTGGTCATGTAGCCAAGCACCTGTATAAACTTCGCGACGAGGCCCGTCCATCCCGTCTGGTGGCCGGCGCCTATGCCCGCTCCGTTGTCGCCGTGGAAGTATTCGTAGAAGAGGATGTGGTCCCTGAAGTGCGGGTCGGTCTGGAACTTCTCCGTCCCGCCGAATACGGGCCTCCGGCCGTCCTCACCCTTCCTGAAAATTTTGATGAGACGGTTCGCGATTTCGATGGCCACGTCGTAGAGGTCGAGGAAGTTCCCCGAGCCGGTCGGGCACTCGACCTTGAAATCGCCCCCGTAGAATTTATAGAGGTGGAGAAGCGAGCGTATAATGAGCCCGTTTATCGGGAACCACACGGGCCCGCGCCAGTTGGAGTTGCCGCCGAAGAGGCCGGACATCGATTCGGCCGGCATGTACTCGACTTTGTATTCCTGGCCGTTGACCCTGAATATGTAGGGATGGTCCTTGTGGTAGCGGGAGAGAGAGCGTATGCCGTAATCGCTCAGGAATTCGTTTTCGTCGAGCATCCGCGCGAGGACCCGCCTTAGCTTGTCCTCGTTCAATATGGACAGAAGATAACGCCCGGCGTATCCCCTTTCGGCCGGGGGATGGATGGTCGAGAGGAGCTCCTCCATCCTCCCGAGCCGCCGCCGCATTCTTTCGGTGAACGTCGGGAACTTTTCCGCCACGCCGGCGTCGTATACCGTCGAGGCGCAGAGCGGCAGGAGCCCCACCAGCGAGCGCACCTTGAGCCTCGTGGCACGCCCGTCGGGCAGCCTGAGGATGTCGTAGAAGAAGCCGTCCTCCTCGTCCCACATCTCGTCGTGGCGGCTCCCCGTGTGGTCCATCGCAGAGGCTATCCAGAGGAAATGCTCGGCGAACTTGACGGCCATGTCCTCGTAAGTCGGGTCGTCGTGGGCGAGCTCGAACGCGATTTCGAGCATGTTCTGGCAGAACATCGCCATCCACGCCGTGCCGTCGGCCTGCTCCAGGTATCCCCCCGTCGGGAGGGGCGAGCTCCTGTCGAATACGCCTATGTTGTCGAGGCCGAGAAAGCCGCCTTCGAAGACGTTCCTCCCGCTCCTGTCTTTCCTGTTGACCCACCACGTGAAGTTGAGCACCAGCTTGTCGAATATCTGCTTCAGGAAAGCGATGTCCCCCTTCCCGGTTATCTGCTTCTGGGTGTTGTAGAGGAAGAGGCTCGCGAAGGCGTGCACCGGGGGGTTGACGTCGCTGAAGTTCCATTCGTAGGCCGGTATCTGTCCGTTCGGGTGGAGGTAGACCTCTTTCAGCATGAGCTCTAGTTGCTGCTTCGAGAAGTCGGGGTCCACCATGTCGAGGGATATCGTGTGAAAGGCGAGGTCCCACGCGGCGTACCACGGGTATTCCCACTTGTCCGGCATCGAGATGATGTCGTCGTTTATCATGTGGAACCATTCCTTGTTACGGACGTTGCCGTTGGGCTGCTGTATGGCTATGCCGGCCCCGTGCTCGCGGAGCCACTTGTCGAGGTCGAAAAAGTAATACTGCTTCGACCACAGCATCCCGGCGAGCGCCTGTCTCATGATGCTCTTCGAATCCTCGTCGAGAGTCTCGGGCGTGATGAACGAGTAGAAGTCGTCGGCCTCTTTTTTCCGCGCGGCGAGGACGCCGCCGAACCCGGCGAAAATCTCCTGCCCGGTGCCGCGCCTCTTCCCGCGGGAGAGTATGAGCCTTACGGACGCTTCGCCTCCTGCGGGGACGTTCAATATGTAGTGAGCCGAGGTTTTCGTGCCCGTCCCGGCGGGGTTTACCGCGCCGTCGGAGTTTTTCATGACGTAGTCGTTTATTCCGTCTTTTACGTACGGGGAGGGGTTACGCGCTCCGAATATACGCTCGCGGTTGGTTTCATTCTCGGTGAAGAGCAGGCCGGGCTTTCCCTCGCAGTAGAGGTACATGGGGCCCGAGGCGTCGCTCGATGCCTCGACGGCGGCCGTGCCTTTCGGGGATCTTACGGCCTTGACGACGGGCTTCGGGCCGCCGTCTCCCCAGGACCAGGTGTTCCTGAACCAGAGCGTCGGAAGGACGTGGACGGCCGCCGCTTCCGGACCTCGGTTACAGACCGTGATGTTTACGAGCATGTCCTCCGGCCCTTCCTTCGCGTACTCGACGAAGACGTCGAAGTAGGCGTCGCCGTCGAATATGCCGGTGTCGACGAGCTCGTACTCCAGATCGGCCCTCGACGCGTACCTGTTCCTCTCGACGAGCCCTGTATAGGGGTACCCGGACTGCGGGTATTTATAGAGGTATTTCATGTAGGAGTGCGTCGGGGTGTTGTCGAGGTAGTAGTAATATTCCTTTACGTCCTCGCCGTGGTTGCCCTCGGAGTTCGTGAGGCCGAAGAGCCGCTCCTTTATTATCGGGTCCTTCCCGTTCCAGAGGGCGAGCGCGAAGCAGAGGACCTGCCTTTCGTCGGATATGCCGGCTAGGCCGTCCTCGCCCCACCTGTACGCGCGCGAGCGGGCGTGGTCGTGGGGGAAGTAGTCCCACGCGGTCCCGTGCTCGCTGTAATCCTCCCTCACCGTCCCCCACTGCCTCTCGCTGAGGTAGGGCCCCCATTTCTTCCAGGGTGCTTTTCCTTCCTTCGCCTGTATCAGCCGCTCGATCTCGGTATTGTCCATCTATGAATTCTCCTCCTATGAATTCTCCTCGCGCGTGTGTAAGGTCAGTTGCGTTCGCGGCCGGCGTGAGCCGTCCCTGAATTATAATCCGCCTACCCGGTCTACTGCAATATTGCATCGCGGGGCAGGGCCCGGGCTATGAAAATGCGTGTGTTCGCCCGGGCTTCCGGACGCCGCCGGCGGGGCGCCGGGGGAAGGCTCGTTCGACGTATCTACATGTGTAGTTTCTTAAAACATTTTCATCGACACGAAATACGCGATGTGCTAGAATCAGAAATGAAGGGGTTATAGCTTAACAAATATAAAGCATAGATAAAGACTATCCTTTGCCTGGTGTGGGAGGAGATGACAGTGAGTGAATATTTGGGTGGAAGACGGGCTTCCATATCGCAGGGCTTTCTCTCCGGTCTCCTCGAAGACAGGCCCGGGGAGAGTCCGGGCCCCTTTTCCCCTACGGCCCCGGCCGGTTTCTCCATAACCGGCTCCGAATCACGCTTTGTCCTCGCAGACAAAAGATCCGCCGGGTTCCCGGGCTTCGCCCCGGGCAGGCTCTTCGGGGGCTTTTTCGCCGATACCGCGTCTCTCCGGCGTTTAATATCGAGGAATTACAGGCTGTTAATCGTATCCGATAATTCGTTCGCCGGATATGAAACCCGGGGGTTCCATGGGTGAGACATGGTTATCATGACGACAAAGATGAGCGTGAGTCCCCGGCGGAGGAAGGAGCTCGCTCGCTCTCTCAGGGGGATGCTGGAGCCTGTCCGGCTCGAGTCGGGCTGCCTCGGCTTCGACCTCTACGTGGACACGGAGGACGAGGGCACGTACATACTCGTCGAGGAATGGGAGACGAAGGAGGACTTCGACAGGCACCTCCGGGGCGGCGACTACAGAAGGCTCCTCGTGCTCATGGATATCCTGAACGAGCCGCCGGAGATAAGCATAAGCGTCATCTCGCAGAGGTCGGGCATGGAGTACCTGGAGCAGGTTATAGGTTTACACTAGCCGTTCGGGAAGCAATGGGGGGCGGTCCGCTTCCCGGCGGCTGTAACGACGGAACCAAGTAAGTGACAGGAGGTAAGTGAAATGAAGAGACTTATTATCTACACGCTGCTCGTCCTGGGGCTGCTTCAGGCGTACGCCCGGGCCGACGAGCAGGCCCCCGCGGAGGGCGGAACGGTAGCCGAGGCTGTCGAGAGCGAGATGCCCGTTCTTAAGGGCGATACGTGGATGGTCATGGACGAGGACGCGAAGATAGCGTTCATATGGGGCGCGGGCCACGTCGTGGTTATAGAAGAGGTCCTCATGGAGAAATACCCGGACCAGAAAAGGGACACGTTCGTGACGAAGGTCGTCGAGGCGTCCAACGCTTCGCCGGCGACGATGGCCCAGGTAGCGGCCGCGATAGACAAGTTCTATGCCGAGAATCCCGACAAGATGGATGTGCCCGTGATGGCCGTGATATGGGAAACGATGGTGAAGCCCAACATAGCGGCCGGCATAGCGGGTCAGCCGCTCGATTAAGGCCGCAGAACGAAAGAGGAGATTTGAAATGAAGAAAATCACATACCTGATCCTTATAGTCCTGATAGCCCTGCCCTTTGCGGGGTGCACGAATATGTCGAAGACCCAGCAGGGCACGCTGAGCGGCGGAGTCATCGGCGGCGCGGCCGGAGCCGGTATCACGGCCATCGCCGGGGGCAACCCCTGGGTCGGCGGTGCGATAGGCGCGGGTGCGGGCGCTCTCACGGGATACATGATAAGTAAATAAGATCCGTGCCGTACGAGCGGCGTGCAGGGATAACCGGCTGCATGGGCCTCGCCCGGGCCGGGAGCGCCCGGCGGCCGCATGATATGCAAGGGCATTTGTTGATTCGAAAGTCGTGCTGCAGCATAGTCCGCGGCAGTGGAAAGGGGGCCGCAGCTCGATTTAAAACACTTTTTTGGAGGTATGGGAAATGAAAAAGTATGCTGTGGAGTTCATAGGGACTTTCTTTTTCGTGCTCACGGTGGGTCTTACGGTTCTGGACCCGGGAGCCGGCGTCGGCGCGCCGCTGGCCATCGGCTCCGTGCTCATGGTGATGGTGTACGCGGGCGGTCACATTTCGGGCGGGCACTACAACCCGGCCGTGACGCTCGCGGTGTGGATGAGGGGGAGATGCCCCGCGCCGGACGTGCCCTTTTACATGATAGCGCAGTGGCTGGCGGCGATCGTGGCGGGGGTTCTCACGCTTTACCTCAAGGGCAATCCGGTTATCACGGCCATGGCGCCCAACGTCGCCCACGCATTCATCGTGGAATTTCTTTTTACCTTCGCACTGGCATATGTCGTGCTGAATACCGCGACGTCGAAAAACACGGCCGGGAATTCGTACTATGGCCTGGCCATAGGTTTTACGGTCGTCATAGCGGTTTATGCTGCGGGGGCGATTTCCGGCGGGGCTTTTAACCCGGCGATAGCGCTCGGCATAACCGTCATGGGCATATCGACCGCGGCCAACATCTGGATTTTCCTCGTGGCGGATTTTCTCGGCGGGGCGGCAGCGGCCCTCGTTTTTAATGCGCTCAACCCGGACGACAGGTAACGGAAGCGGTGGCATTTCGTCCGCCGGGCCCCGGCGCCGATAGCCGTTATTGGCCGCAGCTATGAGAGAAGCAAAAGGAAACGCCTCCCGGCGGCGGCCTCGATCGAGCCCTGAGGCCCGGGGAGTTTATCTCCTACCCCTATTGCGGGACCCGGGCCGCGGCCTTCTCCGAAGATATGCCGTGGCCGGGGTCCGTTTTCGAGGCGCAAGGTTTTGCCGGACCGCGAAGCCCGGGAGCGCACCGGCCGGGGAGACGCATATCGCCGTCCGGGCCGTCTTCGCAGTGAGTAAACAAAGGGGGTGTGTTGTGAGAAAAGTCCTTGCAGTGTGGGTTTTGGCGGCCGTCTCGCTCCTCGCGGCGGGCCTGCCCGCCGGGGCGCAGACGGAAGAGGGGGTCGAGGCGAAGACCGGGCCGAAGATAGAGCCCGAGGCTTTCGCCGACCTCGTGGAAATGACGGGGTTTCTTTCGAAGGCGGAGAGGTTCAGCTTTACGGCCGACGTCGAGTACGACGTTCTTCAGGGCAACGGACAGAAGCTCGAGTTCGGCGGCGCTCACAAGGTCGTCGTCGTAAGGCCGGACAAGCTTTATTCCGAGGTCGTCAGCAGGGACGGGACCAGGAAGATATTCGTCTTCGACGGGAAGGATATTTATTACGCCGACCTCGCGGAGAACGTCTACGCCACCGTCCCGAGGCCGGGGGACATAAACCAGGCAGTCGATTACTTTACGGAGGACCTCGACATGCCGCTGCCCATAGGGCAGGTGGTTTCTAGCGACGTCGGCGAAATGCTGAAGAAAGAGGTGTACGCCGGGGGGTTCGTCGAGCAGGACACGGTACACGGCGTCCTTTCGGAGCACCTTGCGTTCCGGACGCAGAACCTGGACTTTCAGACGTGGATAGCGTCCGAGGGCGATCCTTTACAGACTAGGCTCGTCGTGGATTACAAGACGTTTCCGTCGTCGCCGCAGTACAGGGCGGATTTTAAGGAATGGAATTTCAAGCCGGAGGTCGAGGATTCTCTCTTCGTGTTCAAGCCCGCCGACGGGATGCAGAAGATCGAGTTCGCGCCCGTTCTCAGGAAGAGCATAAAGACCGAGGAGAAAGAGGGGGGGAAGAAAAATGACGCACAATAGAACATGGCTCAGGCTTTTCATATTCACGGCGGTCTTCGTATTCGTCGCCGGCGCGGCGCTCGACGCCTATTCCCGCGGGGGAAGGGGAGGGGGCAGAGGCGGAGGCGGCGGCCACAGGATGAGCGGCAACAGGAACATAAGCCGCAGCGGCCCCGCGCGCTCGGGCTCCATGAGGTCGAGCAATTTCAACCGCGGCTCGCGGTCTTCGGAGCAGATGAGCCGGTCGGGTTCTTCGCGCCAGCTCGGCCAGGGGAGTCATCAGCAGGCTCGCCAGAAGGCCCAGGACTTCAAGGCGAATAACCCGGATGCCGCGCAGAAGATCCAGGACAACCGCGGTGACCGTCAGGACGACCGCCAGGACTGGAAGGACCAGAACCGCGAGGACTGGCAGCAGTATGGGAGAAACGCGCGGAACGACAGGCAGGAGTATTACGAGCACCACGACTATTACGAGTATCACGACGACTGGGAGTGGGGCGAGAATGTCGAGTACCCCTATGCAGCGGCCACGGTGATAGCCCTCGGGACGGCGCTCACCGTGTCGGCGTTCAACTCGCTCACGTGCACGCCGACCGTCGTAACAGTGGGGGCGGTCACGTATTATCAGTGCGGCCCCAACTGGTATAATCAGGCGTATCAGAACGGGGACGTGGTCTACATGTCCGTGGCGGCTCCGCCGGGCTACTGATCGGGCGGCGGTGACTGCGCCCCACGCGCTGAACAAGAGTGCAGCGTGAAAACGTGAGATATAAAACGGGATTCCATACCTGCGTCCGCTACCTGCCGGTGATACTGCTCGTGGTGCTCGCGCTGTCGCAGATATACCTCGTCAAAACCGCGTCGCTGAGCCCGTGGGCAGGGGGAGGGTTCGGGATGTTCTCTACGCCCGACGCCCCCCGGAGCCGGACTGTCCGCGCCTTCGTGCTCACGCCCGGCGTGAGGCGCGAGGTAGAGATTCCGGATTACCTTGAAGACGCGGCGCTCCGGGCGGCGGCCTTGCCGACCGATTCCAGGCTGACCGCCCTCGCGCTCGGAATCGCCCGTGTGCAGACGCCAGAGACGGCGACGCCCCGGGCCGTGGTGATAGAGGTCTGGAAGGCGGAGTACGACCCGGAGACCCTCGCGCCTTCGCCGAGGATCGTGAAGTCGCTGGAGGCCGCGGTTGAGTGACGCCGGGGCGCAGGTGAAAGGGAGACTCAGGCGGGGGCTCGCCTCGATAACGGGCATGGGCGCCTTCGACCTCGCGCTCCGTCTCACTCTCGTGGATTTGCTACTCCGCCCGGTGGGCGGGTGGTCGGTACGCCCGTTTACTCTCGCGCTCGCGGCGCTCGGGCTCCTCGCGCCGGGGCTTCTCCGCGCCCCCGTGCTGTGGCTCGGGCTCACGGCTCTCACGGGCCTCCGGGTCGTCCTCGACTGGCCTCTCCCGGACAACCATGCGTACCTCCTTTTCTACTGGTGCCTCGCCGTAACCCTTGCGCTCTCGCTCGGCGATCCGGAAAGGCTCCTTTCGATAAACGCGCGGCTCATGATAGGGCTCGTGTTCGCGTTCTCGGTCCTCTGGAAGCTCGTGCTGTCGCCCGATTTCATGAACGGGACTTTCTTCGGCGTGACTTTGCTCGTCGATCCCCGGTTCGAGGGGTTCGCCCGCGTCGCGGGCGGGCTTTCGGCCGGGGGCTACGATGCGCTCAGGGATTTCATGCTCGGCGGCGGGGCGTATTACGCCGGAAGCGGCATCTCCGAAATCCCCCCGAGGCTGGCGGCCCTCTCCCGCTTTCTCACATACTGGACCGTAGCCATAGAGGCCGCTGTCGCCGTATCGTTCCTCGCGCCGGCGCGGATTCGGGTCTCGGGGCTAAGGGATTATCTCCTTATATTATTCTGCGTCACGACGTACGGCGTCGCGAACGTGGACGGGTTCGGGTGGCTCCTCCTCGCCATGGGCGCGGCGCAGGCGGAGGAGGGGAGGGGAGAAAAAGAAAAGAACAGGGTGCGGCTCCTCTACGCCGCTGCGTTCCTCCTCATAATCTTCTACGGCTACTATACCTTTTCGCGTCTGTTGTGATCGTGCGTTACGCGCCCGGCTCGACAAACTGAACTATCGTCCTGATCGACGGGAAGTGCTCTTCGTGCCAAACGACGACGAACCTGCCGTCGGGCGCGGCGGCGACGTCGGGCATGAACGACTTTATCGCCTTCGAGATTACGACGGGCTCGCCGAACGTCTTTCCGCCGTCGGCCGAGAACCTCATCTTGATGCTGCGCCTCACGGCCGTCGAATCCTCCCACACGACGGCGACCCGGCCCTTGTCGTTTACGGCTATTCCCGGCTGGTCGGGGATGGACCCCTCGGCCGAGTCGATTTTCAGCGGCGCGGGCATCGCGGCAGTCTCGGACCTGGAGAACAGTATCTCCGGCACTCCCGCCGTGCCTTCCGTATACCAGATCACGTAGACCTCGCCGTCGTCGCCTATCGCCACCTCGCCGCCCCTGTGCGGGCACGACTCGAGCTTCCACCCGTCGTCGTGAACCACGGCTTGCTCGAACTCGCCGCCTTCGCCGAGCGCGAGCACCATGTTGCGGACATTGCCCTCGGCGACGCCTCTCCAGAGGGCGGCTTCCTTCCCGTCCGCCGCCGCGACGCTGACCCTGCAGCAGACGCACGTCTCGCCGCCGAACTTCACTTCTTTACCCACGGCCGCGCCCTTACCGGATACGGTCGTAAGGAACGTGGCCGGCTTGTCCCATCCTCCCCTGCTGTCTATCCACGCGGCTATCACGTCCCCGGAACCTGTGGCTGCAATACCCTCGAACGTGTGGGATATCGGCCTGTCCTCGTTAATCATGATCGGCGCGTCGAACGATTTTCCTCCGTCGAGGGACCGGGACAACCTGAGGTCGTTCGCGAAGACGACTCCCTCGGGCTTGTCCTTCGACGACGCCCACGATACGTACACCTCGCCGCCGGGGCCGGTTACGATGCCGGGCGACTGGTGGACGGAATCCACCGACAGCCCCCCGGGGTTCACGCGGACGGGTTTCTCCTCACCCGTTACGGGCTTTACGACGTAGAGGTCGTTCGAGTCGTGGCCCGCCGCGATCCACGCGACGTAGACGCCGCCCTCGCCGTCCGCCGCGACGGAAGGGCCGGAGACGTGCACCTCGTGACCGTATCCGGCGTGCGGTATCTCGATCCTCTCGCCGAGGGTGAAGGCGTTTGCCGTGCCTTGCGGCGCTTCGGCCTCGCCGCCTCGTTTCGAATAGCTGTGTAGGTATAACATCGCCCCGAGGACGATTACCAGCGCCGCGATCAGGATTACGGGGTTCTTTATTTTCATTTTCGTTCTCCCGGGCGAGACGACCGCCCCCGCCTTCGGGCGGGAGCAGCCGCCGGCCGATTGATAATTATCTTATACTTTCATGATTGAACGCGTAGCTCATGTTGTTCCGGCTGAATGCGTTGGTGACGCTGTTCTGGTTGAGCGCGTTGCTCATGGCGACGCCCTCGGGTGTTGCGCCTTTTTGCCACGTCCACTGTATACCGCCGTAAAACGCCCTGCCGTCGCCCGGGTAGAAATATCTTCCGTTGGCGTCGTCGACTACCACGCCGGATATGTAGTTCTTGTCGAAGACGTTGCTGAGCTCGGCGAAGAACATCACCCCGGCGAACTCCCAGCCGACTTCGAGGTTGAATATCGTGTACGAGCCCGCTTTGGCGGTGTTCTCGCTGTTGACGTAATAACTCTCGAAGACGCTCTCGACGCTCGGCGCCACCCATACCCCGACGGGCATGTCGTACCTGAGCTCGCTGACGAAGTAGTGAGGCGGGGCTCCCGGCAGATCGTTGTCGCCGAAGACCGGGTCGTCGACGAAGACGTAGTGCGAATAGGTGTACGAGGTTATCGACCTGAGCGTGTCGCCCGAGGCGAGCGGGTTTCTCCACGCAAGGTTCTCGAGGAGCAGTATGTCGGCCCCGGCCTCGACGCCGAAATGCCGCGTCCTGTCGATGTTCTGGTATTTCGGCACCGTGAACGGTGCGTCCGGGAACGGCTGGACATTCACGTTCTGTATCTCGTCCCATATTTCGTAGTCGTAGACCGAGACGTCCCACCTGACCCTGTCCCAGAGCATGCCGCGCGTTCCCAGCTCGAACTGGAGTGCCTTCTGGGCCTTTAGCGAGCCGAGTCCCCCGAGGTTTCCAGGCGAGGTGAGCTCGACCATTATCGGCGGCTCGTAGTTCGTCGAGACGTTGCCGAAGAACTGGACGTCGGGGTTCGTCTGCCAGATGAAGCCGACCTTCGGCGTTACGGAGAAGAAGTCCGTTTTGCCGGAGGCGTCGTCATCGTCCACGAGGAAGTGGTCTTTAACGGTCCTGTGGGCGTACTGCACGCGCGCTCCGCCCAGGATTGAGAACTGGGGCGCGAGGAAGAGCTGGTCCTCTATGTAATACGCGGTGAGGAGGGATTTGTTGTCCTGGTCCTTCGTTTTCTCACCCCGCTTTCCGAAGTCGTTGGCCCAGTTCTGGTCCTGCTGGAGGGTGTAGTAAAACTGGACGCCCATGGTGAGGTTGTTGAGCATGCCGCCTATGCTCGTGTTGTAGAGATACCTGAGCTCACCGCCGATGTTGTAGGTATCCATGTCGAGGACGGCGAAGCTGAGGGGGTGGTCCATGTTGGTGATATTGACCTGGGTCAGGAACTCCAGTGCCTGGTTCGTCCCTATGGGCTTCCTCACGCCGAACGCGATCCTGTAGTAGTCGTAGAACCGGCCCTCGTCGTAGAGGACGCTCTCGGGGTTGGCCTGTCTCGGGTTGTCCTTGTATTCCTGAAATGTGAGCGCCCCCGAGTAATTCTCCTCGTTGCGTACGTAAGTCACGTCGAGCCTGTAGGACGTGCCGTCGTCTGCTTCGTATCCGAAGTTGCCGTAGGCCCTTCTCCTCGCCTGTTTTCCGTGCTTGCGGTATGGGTCGAGGAGCTCGGTATCGGTGAGGCCCGTGTAGAAGTCGAAGGGCCCGTAGACCTGCCCGGTGCCGAGGTAGTTCTTGAAGTAGCCGAAAGAGCCGACCTGGCTCCTGGCTTCGAGGAGCCCGGCGTCGTAGCCCGTCTTCGTGACGAAGTTGATCGCGCCGCCGAGTGTGTTGCCGCCGAACCTGAGCGAATTCGCGCCTTTGAAAATCTCTATGTACTTCAGCGTCAGCGGTTCTATCGTCTCCAGGTCGCTGAACCCGTCGGCGTTTCCGTATACGTAGCCGTCCATGAGAACCGTTACGCCGCGGAGATGGAAGTTGCTCCTGAGGCCCGAGCCGCGGATGATTACCTGCGAATCGTCGGCGTACCTGTTTCTCACTATTACGCCGGGGACATAATTGAGCATGTCTTTTAAGGTGTTGGCCCTCGACTCCTCGATTTGCTTCTCGTCGACGAAGCCGACGCCCCCGGGCGTCGAATCTATCATCATCATCTCGGCTTCCTCCGGGGAAAGCATTCTGTCGGGGGTCGAAAGGTCGATGGGCTTGTCTTCGACGACGACCGTTTCCATCGTGTGCTGCTCCGTGTGATCCGCGATAAGAATATCCTGTTCCTTCTCCTCTTGCCCGAATGCCGGGAGCACGGCCGGGACGAAGAGGAGGAATGCAAGTATAAAAGTCCGCATGATTCTCCTCCAAGGTATGTGTAGCGCTCACGGGAGCCGGAGCCGGTTGCGGCCGTTCGCGGCGCGCCGGGGCGTTGGATGCGGGATCGAGGGAAGCTTGCAAGTCCTCGACGGTCGCGGGGGCTGTGGAAACAAAGGAGGCAATCCCCGCGCCATAAGCCCCCGTCCGGGCGGACCGGGACCCGTGGTCTTATGTATGTAAAATGAAAAAAATCAGGAAACTGCGGAGGAGAAAGGCGGGGCGCGTGTAGAGATCTTCCTGGTTATGTCTTTTACGTATGCCTGCTCTTCGAGCGTGGGCATGTAAATTACAAGCTCTTCCCTTACGGGGGAGCTGAATCTTTCGGTTTTGGTGAAGTGCGGCCTCTTGAGATCGCACGAGTAGCAGACGCAGTGCTTTTCATGTCCCTCTTTGCCCGAATCCTGGAAGAACTCGGTCAGGACGTGGACTGTCGGCTCTGCGTTGTGAGTGGGGCAGTGCTCGATCGAGTACGCGAGCTCGTGCTGCGCGATTGCGGGCGGGATGTAGCTCAGAATGGAATACGAGACGAAGCTCACCGTGAAAACGGCGATCAGGGAGATTATGGCTGTGCGTTTTAAAAATCTGTTTTGCATTTGCCGGGCCCGCAACGAGAACAAAACTAATTAAACCGGATTTGCCGGTTATGTCAAAGAAGCGGGGCGGGCGTCGGGCGCGGGGGCGTGCGGAGCGTTCAGTGGGGAAATCGCGCGGCGAAACGCGGTTTGAGCCCCGTATGAGGGTGTAAAGTTACGTATGTATCTGCACGGGCGGTGCCCCTTTGCGCGTCGAATAAAAAGAGTCTCCGCAAAACATTGATTTTGCCGGAATGATCGTTATAATAAAACCACTTCCGGAAACCGGGATGAACGGGTGGCTTGACCACTCGCTCCAAATCCGCTAAAAATTTAGGTATTCTAAAACTTAACGTTGCAATTGGTGTGGGCTGTTAGCTCAGCTGGTAGAGCAGATGACTCTTAATCATCGGGCCGTGGGTTCGACTCCCTCACAGCCCACCATTTGCGAGAGTGGCGGAACTGGCAGACGCGCAGGATTTAGGATCCTGTACCACCCGGTGTGGGGGTTCGACTCCCCCCTCTCGCACCAAAACCCAAGCCCGTTCGAATTCGACGACACGCATTCCCGTCGAGCTTTCCGTTTAAGGCCCTGCCGTTCGCTCCGCAATTTATCGGGGGACTGTTTTCCATGGACGATATAGCCGCGAGAGTTTTGGCCGGCGTTATGCCGGACGCCCCGCCGGAGGCGCCGTGACGGTGAGGACGGTTTGTCGATCCTTCAGCCCCGCGTCGATTTTCCGAGGACGAAGTACAGGCAGTGGTAGGTTACTTTTATCCTGTTATTTTCGCTGAAGTCGGTTTCGTAGACCCTGGTCAGCTCTTTTACGAGGGATGGGTTCTTGTGCGTATAGCCCTTGTTGCTGTTGTTGGCTCCTATCTTTCTCACCGACATGAAAAAATCTCTCACGGAGTCGAAGTACATATACTCGAGCGATTCCTCGCATCTCACCCCGCCGCCCGGCCCTACGATTTGCGCGCATATTCCTCGTAATTCCTCCAGTGTGTAGAACGACTGCCCGGGTGGAGCGCTCTTCTCCAGCCCGAGGTTCCGCATCGCTTTCCTGTAGGATTGGTGGAGCTCGGAGAATGTGAGGGAGCCGAAGGTCGAAAAACACAGTACGCCGTTATCCGTCAGCGCCGAATAAAGCTTTTCGAGCGTGAGAGGGGTATCGTTGAGCCACTGGAAAGAGGCGTTCGAGGCTATGAAGTCGAAATTCTCTTCGAAATTCATTTCCTCGACATCGGCGCACAGGAATTTTACATTGTGCCTGCCGAGCTTGCTTTCGGCCAGCTCGATCATCCCGGGGGCGATGTCCACCGCCGTGACCCGCGCGCCGGGGAAGCGCCTTATCAGGAGGTCTGTGAGATACCCGGTCCCGGAGCCGATATCCAGTATCGCATCGATGGAGTGCTCCTGTCCAGGGTCGGCATGTTCGATCAGACGCGAAGCCATTTTTTTCTGAACGTGAGCGTACAGGTCGTAATTCTTCGCACTTACGCTGAAGTGCATCTTTACCAGTCGTTTGTCGAGCATGGCCGCCGGACCTCGAAGGGGGAAGGGTGACGGAACAATACCTTCCCTTTTATATCCGGGCAAGCACGGGTCCCCGACCTCGTTTCGCGCTATATTCGGCTAGGGTCAATAAGTCCCTGGTTACAGGTACTGAAGCCGGGTCGGGATTGGGTATCTGCTCGCGCCTTCGCCGGGCGCATTCCCTCACCCCTCTCGCACAATTTCTCCGAATACGGCCTGACCCATTTCCTGATATAATTCCCACCGTGAGCGATTCTACTTTAGATGATTTGAACGAAAGGTTTTCGATTCCGGGTTGTTTAACGTTTAAGAAAGCTCCCGGAGGATTGATATATGCGGAAGTGAATAACGACTCCGCAGCCGCCCGCGTATTCCTGCACGGCGCTCAGGTGACTGATTACGCGCCGGTGGGAAGCGAGCCTTTATTATTTCTAAGCGCCCTCAGCCGGTATGAAGATAATAAAGCTATAAGGGGCGGGGTGCCGGTAAGCTGGCCGTGGTTTGCCGACCATCCTACCGACGCATCGAAGCCTGCCCACGGTTTTGCAAGGATCACGGAATGGACGGTAAATAAGGCCGGGCTCGTATCCGGCGGGGAGACAAGCATTACGCTAGGACTTGCGGACAGCGGAGCGACACGGGATCTCTGGGATTATTCCTTTGAGCTTGATCTCGATATTTCGATAGGGAGCGCGCTCGATCTTGTTCTCACAATGAAAAACACGGGCGACAAGCCGTTCTCGATCACGAGCGCTTTCCACGGCTACTACAATATAAGCGCGATTCAGGATATAGCGATTAGCGGTCTGGAGAATGCCGGCTACATCGATAAAGTGGACGGTTTCAAAGTGAAAAAACAAAACGGCCCCATTCAAATATCGGACGAGACCGACAGGATATATATGCACACGGAAAAAGAGTGCGTGATCTCGGATCCGGGATTCGACAGGAATATACGTGTCAGGAAATCAGGAAGCAGCTCGACTGTAGTCTGGAACCCGTGGAAGGAAAAAGCGCGGAGCATGAGCGACCTCGGAGACGGTGACTATCTTCGTTTTGTCTGCGTCGAAGCCGCTAATGCGGGCGACGATATTGTTCATCTCCCTCCCGGCGGCGAGCGCAGGCTGGGACTGAACGTTACAACTGAAGAACGTTAGACGTTCAGAATATGTGCTGCGTATACGGTCAAGGGCCGCCGTATTATATCCGGATGTTCCCGTTATGGGCGAGAGCTGCGGTATTATGCCTTATGCTTTCGCCGCACGCCTTCTGTATATCGAGAACAAAACGCCTGCCAGCATCAGGGCCGCGGCCGCAACGATCATCCCCCACTCGCTGAGTGTGGGTACGCTTGTTACGGGTATCGCTTCAATCCCTGCAAACGCGTCCGCGGCGGATAACATCGAAAGAGCGATAAGCGCGAGAATCAGCCTCATATTCAAACCTCCTGGGATAGGTAGAGTATAAATGAATTTCCAATATCCTGCTCATCATAGAATTATCATACGGTGGAATCCATGTCAATCCCCGGGAGACGGGTCCAGTTGCAAGGGGCCGCCGACGAGCCGGCGGCCCCTTGCCGGAAATGGCGAGAATACAGCTTACTTCAGATCGCTCAGGGACGCCCCGAAGTTAATGTGATACGTCTGCCCGTCGAGCACAAGCGCGGGGACTGACTTTACCCCGGCGGCCTCGGCCTCGGCGAGTCTCCCCTTCTGTTCGCCGAGATGGACGACCTCGACCTCGTACTTGTTCGGGTCGAGCGCCTCTGCGACGCCCCTTTCCGCGCTTACGCATACGGGACATCCCGCGTGATAGAAAACGGCTTTACTCATCTGTTTGAACCTCCTGAATAATAGTATCGATTCGATACTATTATCTCTCGTGCGTGCGGGATTGTCAAGCTGGTTTCGACACGATACAATTATAGTCGTGAAGGACGACGCTAAAATACTGTCCCTTGTCGAGCGGCTCGGGAACCTGATGCGGGCCGGGGCGCGCGCCTCGGGCGACGGCCTCGAGCCCGTGCACAGGGAAATCCTCGGGTACCTGTCCGTTTGTAACCGCTATTCCGACACGCCGGCCGGCGTCACGGATTACCTGGGCGCGACGAAGGGGACGACGTCCCAGAGCATAGGGGTCCTCGAAAGGAAGGGCCTCGTCAAGAAGCGCCCCGACAAGGAGGACGGGAGGGTGGTGCATCTCGTCCTTACGGCCACGGGCCGGAAGATGAATGGAGGCGGCGACGTCCCGGAGGCGTTCGCCGAAGCGCTTTCGGAGATGGAGCCCGGGGAGAAGGAGACGCTCGTGCGGCTCCTTTCGAAAATCCTCACGGGGCTCCAAAGGCGAAACGGCGGACGGACGTTCGGCGTCTGCCGGACGTGCAGGTTCTTCAGGGAGAACGCACTTCCGCGCTCGCACCAGTGCGGCCTTACACTGGAGCCGCTTTCTGACGTAGACAGCCTTAAAATCTGCCGCGAGCATGAGGGGGCGGCGTAGGGGGTGATTTTTGTCTTACTAGTTAGTTTTGTTGGATTTGAGATGTGATAAGATGTATTTATATGTATCATCAGCAATAAAAGATGGGATCTGGTTCCGTATCTTGTACATGAATGTTAGATGGCACTTCTTCAATTTTCTGCCGCTACCGCAATAACAACGCCAGTAGTTTCTTATCTCTTTATTGCTCAGGTATTTGACAAAGGTCAGAATTATTTTGGGATCCTCTGTTTCCAAAATCTCAGAATAAAATTCGAAGACGCCAGCAGGTCCATGCGCCCATTCGCCAAATAGCCAATCCCCAGTTAGCTCATAGTATGATTGACTTAAAAGGAATTGATATACAGGTCCCTCAATAAAAGATATGATCGATGGATTTTGCGAGAGACGTCTGTAACCTTCTTCTCTTACGAATAAACATGCCCTTCCGTCATCTCCAACAATGTGACGATCTATCGTTCTTGGTATTCTTCCCTGTGTCTCACGCAGTATCGGCATATTAACAGGATAATCTGGGTGGAATTCTATCTCTATTTTATATCTATCAATTTCGCTGCCATTTTCAGGGTCGATGATCGGGAAGATACCCTTTAGGCGCAGCTTATCATCATCTGAAACTAGTTTGAGGCTTCGATACTTTATTTTGATGATTTGTTCAATTTCGCTGCATATTTCGCTAATAGTTAGTGTTTTCTTCTTTAATCTTTTCTTGCCCATGGTCGTACTGGATTAGCTATACCTGCCGCGACTTTCTCTATGACTTTGATACGTTCAGATTTAGATTTGCTTGTTGCTTCTCCGAAAACGGTTTTCCATCCATATGTATCGATGTCGAATAAAGTACTCCTAGATGCGTTACCGAGTGAAGTCTTGATATAATCATCAAACATGTCAGAAAGGTCGTTGTTTGAGTTAGCAGGATCTTCAATAGTATAATCGTTAATATTGTCTCTCATCTCTTGCCAGAGATGAACTAATTTCTCATCAATTGTACCGTCGAAGTCGTTTAAGATTTCTATTGTTAATAATTCCAGGATAAACGTTCTAACAGATATGTCACGCCTAAATTTCCATAATTTCATCAGCTTAATGATGTCCTTTAAGCCACTATTCTTTACGTGATCAATGTGTTTTTGCAGATTCGTTTTCTGTCGTTCTTTCTCAGCTTTAGCATAATACAAGAAAGCATCTTCTTTTTTGTCATCAGTAAACCTCCCAGGTACTACGTCAATATTACAGTCAACTCCAAGTGTTGATGGGTCTGAACTTTTCAATCGGAGCGAGGATGTTTTGGGTTCAACTAAATATTCTTTTTGTAAAACTTTGTGCACATTATTGTAGATATCCTTTAATGTCTCACCAGCTTTGTCGTCATCATTCTCAAAGTAACATATGACATCAAGGTCATACGAGTCCTTAATCATGGTGCCTTTGGCTTTAGATCCACCATATCTTATCGTAGGGTTACTCTCTTCGAATTCATTTCGGAGTAAATTTTCTACTTCATCACGCTTAGCTGTCAGATTCTGTAGCTCGTCGCTACCCTTTGACAGCTTCTGGTCTTCAAGAACTGCCTCTAAATATTCTTTAGCTATCACTATTTACCTCCAGAGTGAAATTAAACCCTTCTTTACCATTGTTGTAATCGTAAACGATGAGAGGAGGATGCGCCTTATGTAATAATTCTCTACCGCACAATACTGCTATCGGCGCTGGGACAGCAGGAAAGAGATGGATCTTCTTTATATTTTTATTTTCGGCAACTATCATTGCTAAAATTTCTTGATATTTTTCTCGAAATCTTTCTAAATCATCTTTAGTTTTTAGAAATCCAGGATATGGTTTGGGAGCATCGAGGCTGATTTCGTAAATTGGGAGTTTCTTTATTATTTCTTCAGGAAGGTTCTCTTTATGTATTTTGCCACTGAGTGATAAAACTAAAGCAACTTCTTGGCTATCTTCCCCCTCGGATAATTTATTAATTGTATATATGAGTTCGTCCGCTTTCTCTTTCCATTTCCAACACTGTGTGTCGCGATGTCTTTGGTATAGGTGAACTGTAGTTTTATTTCCTATACAAAAGCCTAAATGTATCAATAGAGGTATGGGACCAATTGCAAAAACTGAAAGATGATCAACTGAGTTATTTCCAAAGCCCAGCCTGTAGAAGGCATCGATTTTTTCTGTTATTGCTAATTTCATTGTTTCCCAGTAAGGGGTCTCACCATCTCCGGGAAGTCCTGTCAGATCAATTTCTACACATCCGTTACTTAGATAATTTGGAAATATAGCTTCTATCACTTCTGAGTCGGATATCTTTACGATCTCCCCTCCTATGTTTGCCTTAAGGCGTACGAGTGTAGTGATGCACTCAGGAATAGCAGAACAGATTATGTCAATCCGTTCTTCGTGCATCTTTTTAAAGGATAGTAGTAAATCTTTGGGGTAATCGTTTACATGGTCAGTGCTATCGATTAGTATGTGGTGTTTGGTGCAAACGAGCATTAGGTTCTCAAATTTATTTCTCTGGTTTAATGGTAATGGATCATCTCCGCGTGGGCCCGTAGGTTGCCATGAAACAATATGCGCAATGTTCGAATAATTAGTTTCTTTAAGGGTTAATCCATCTTTTAGAAGATATTCATTACAACCATAAAACTCGCATCGCCCTCTAGCTGCAACCCAGAGCTTCAGTTGTACAGATGCATGAATTTTGGGCCTTCGTTCTTTACCAGGCTTTTTGGCCTTTTCTGAGCTATCTTTTTTGTCATGTAGTCGGTGTTCGATTGGAAATTGAGTTTCATCGTCCATTTAATTCTCCTACTGCATCTTTAACCTGCCTATCAGTATATGCGGTAGTTCTTGTAATGTCAAACATGCAAACTATAATGCCAACGCGTCAGTGTTACTGACTATTAAAGGTCAGCGTAGTTGACGTGGAGTTGTTTTATGTTATAGTAAAAATTATATGTTTGAGGTGTGTTATGGATAGCGAAAAACAGTTATACACAAAAATTGGTAAGCTCATCCGCGTCCAAAGGAATAAGAAGAAACTTACTCAAAATGAACTAGCTATGAAAGTTGGGCTAACAAGAACTTCTATTACGAATATAGAGAGCGGTTCACAAAAAATCCAAATACACGATCTTTACTCTATTGCACAAGTTTTTAATATACCCGTCCAGTCGTTATTGCCCGAGATTGAATTAAGCGATACGAATATCATGGACACATTACCTAGCGGGTTAAAGCCTAATGTACAAAAATGGCTAGTGGATCTTTTAGACCAAGCAAGGGAGGGTACACGCTATGAAGATAAGAAGAAAAATGGAGATACAAAATAAGGTCAAGGAGTTACTTCTAAGAGCTGACATCAAGCGTCCACCTGTTAACGTCAAAAAAATCGCACGAATATTAAAAGCAGAAATACATGAAGAAAAATTTGAGGAAGACGATGCAATTTCAGGTGTGCTAATTCAGGATAAAAATAAAGTCATTATAGGAATTAATTCAGCTCACCCTAAAACACGTCAAAGATTTACTATAGCACACGAGATTGGCCACTTATTGCTTCATTCTCATTCAGGGCCGCATGTCGATAAAATCTTGCCTTCTCTGGTAAGGTTGCGAGATGATGTCTCTTCTCTTGCGATTGATGAAGATGAGATAGAATCCAATACCTTTGCGGCTGAATTGTTAATGCCAGATTTTATGTTACGGAAGGATTTCCGAGAACTAGCATCAGAAGAAATGTTTGATGAGGCAGATATAGATAAGCTAGCTGATCAATATAAAGTAAGTATACAAGCTATGACCTATCGACTAATCAACTTAGGACTAATAACTTCTCACACATCCTAGTTCAATTGTTAAGTGTGTATTCTCGCCTGCCCATAAGTGTGATTGTTAATCCCGAGTCATACCGTTATACTATCACCCGATTCGAATTACCCCGGAACGGGTCTTCCGGACCTTTGGTGTTCCAGAGCGCCGCGGCCGAAGGCGGAAGCGGCGAAGAGAAGGGGTATTAAACGGTCCGGTTGATTACCGTTATCGGAGCTTCAAACTGGCTTCAGGTTTTGCTTAGGGCATACCCGCCTCCGGCTTCGTAACAATCAAAAAATACGCGCGCCACGGAAGACCTCTATCTTTCGCGGACGAAAAGAGCGAGCACATGACCACAATTCAGGCGGAGACCGGCGGGCTTTCGCGCGCCAACACGAAGATACGATTTTCCCCGAACACCGAGTTCGAGAGGGAGCTCAGAAAAAGAGTTTCGATGTATTTCGGCGAAAACGACCTTTCCAGCAAGGACAACGCGCATATGTATCTGAAGAGCGCTATCGCCGTCGGGTGGGTCGCGGCGTCGTATGCGCTCCTGGTCTTCGCCGGGCTTCCGGCGTGGGGGCTCCTGCTAGCGGTCGTATCCCTGAGCCTGGCGCTGAACGCTCTTTCCTTTAACGTGATGCACGACGCGCTCCACGGGGCGTATTCGGAGCGCACGTGGATCAACAGGGGCATGGGCACGTTCCTCGACCTCATCGGCGGGAGCTCGTATCTGTGGTACAGGAAGCACAATTACTTCCACCATTCGTATCCGAACATCGCCGGGCACGACGACGACATAGAGGCGGGGATATTCGCGCGGCTGAGCCCGCATCACAAGCGCTACTTCTTTCACCGCTGGCAGCACATATATATATGGTTCCTCTACGGTTTCCTGGCGATAAAGTGGCACGTGTTCGATGATTTTTACGTCTATTTCACCGGGAAGATCAACGGCCACGAGATCGAGCGCCCGAAGGGGTGGGACGCAGTGATATTCTTCGGCGGGAAGCTCGTTTTCTTCACGCTGGCGTTCGTCGTCCCGTCGTTCTTCTATCCCGTGCTTAACGTGATTGGGTTTTATGTTCTCGTGACGCTCCTCCAGGGGCTCATAATGTCTGTCGTTTTTCAACTCGCGCACTGTAACGAGGACGCGGGATTTCCCGTCCAGCCCGCGGGCTCGGAGCAGATGGAGACGAGCTGGATGGTCCATCAGCTGAGCACGACGACGGACTTCGACAGGAACAACACGCTCCTTACGTGGTATCTGGGCGGGCTCAATTTCCAGGTGGAGCATCATCTGTTCCCGAGGATATGCCACGTAAACTATCCGGCCCTATCGCGCATCGTGGAGGATACGTGCAAAGAGTACGGCATTACGTATAACTCCTACGGGAGCTTCTTCTCGGGGCTCAGGGCGCATTACAACTGGCTCCGGACCCTGGGGAGGGCAGACGCGGACGGGATGGCTTAGCCGGGGGCGGAGCTTCCATCTTCGGAGCGCGGATGGCGGGCATGGTCCGTGAGATTGCCGCGGGTACTCTGCACCCTCGCAATGACTGGCAAAGGTAAACCCCCACCCAAGCCCTCCCCCTTTGGAAAGGGGGAGGGGAAATTTAGTGGTATGTATTGCATGTCAGAGATGGCGTAAAGTATCCTGCCGGGTCTCTATATCCAAGCGCCCTTTATGTCTACCTCTCTATGAAGTAAAATCAGGGTCATGTCCGACCGGAAAGACGACGCGCTACGTCCGCTGAGCGAGAACCCCAACCGCGCCCGCGACCACCTGGCCAACGAGCGCACGTTCCTCGCATGGGTGCGCACCGGCATTGCCATCGTAGTCTTCGGGTTCGCCATAGGGAGGTTCGCCGTCGCGATACACCAGTTCATGGGCGGCGACGAACGTACCGCCGGGCTTACGGTGTGGCTCGGGACCGTGGCGATAATAGGCGGGGTGCTGCTGACGCTGGCGGGGCTTATTCGTTACAGGAGCACTTACAGGCAGCTCGAAAAGGGCGAGTTCGCGCCGGCCGGGTTTATCGTGGACCTGATAGCTATCGTGACGGCCGTTTTCGGGCTCGCGCTGGCGGGATACCTTATATATATCGAGCTCGGGGGATAGGTATTTAGAGAAAACGCACCGTAACCGGGCAGGCGGCATGACTACACAAGAAAGGCACAAAGATAGATACTGAAACAAGTTCCCGGCTTCGCTGAAAGCTGCGCCGCGACAAGCAGAATGACGGATTGAAAGGATGACGGATAGATGGTGTCGCGGCCGCGGCACCTGGTGGCCCGCTGGCCCCGAAGGGGTATTGCCGCGCCGTTTACACGGCTTGCAATATCAGAGGTTCTCCGCAAATTCTTGAAGCCTCCATGGATCTCCCGCATCATAACTATTACGCTCATGGGGACGGGTTATTTACACCCTCAAATTCCGGGTATAATTACAAACTTTTAATTATGATATAAGAGCTTATCAATATTGTATAAATTTATCCCCGAGAACGAGCGAGGTAGAGTCAGATGAAAGTCAGCCTTGAAAATTTAAGTGCGACACAGAAAAAAGTGGACGTCGTGATTCCGGCCGAGGTGGTGAAAGAAAAGCGCGCCGAGGTGTTCGGCGAGATAAGAAAGACCGCGAAAATAAAGGGGTTTCGCCCCGGCAAAGCCCCGGCCGGTGTCGTGGAATCGATGTTCAAAAAGGAGATACTCGGCGAGACGGCGACGAGGCTCGTGACGAGCTCGCTCGAAGAGGCGCTCAAGGAAGTGTCGGCGCACCCGATAAGCAGGCCGGAGATTAACCCGCCGGACCCTTTCGAGCTCGACAAGGACTTCGAGTATTCCGCGATATTCGACGTGCTGCCCGAGGTGGAGCTCGGCGAGTACAAGGGCCTCCCGCTCAAGAAGGAAGTTTCGGGGATAACGGACCACGACGTAGAGCACACTATCGGGCATTTCCTCGAGCACAGGGCGGAGGCCAGGGCCTACGAAGGCGAGCACGCGGCGGAGAAGGGCGACGTCGTGATCGTGGACTTCGAGGGATTCATCGGCGACGAGCCGGTGAAGGACCTAAAGCGCGAGGGGCTCCGGTTCGTCGTCGGCGAGGGCAGGGTCATCCCCGAGTTCGAGGAGAACGTGGTCGGGATGAAGAAGGACGAGGAGAAGGAGTTCGAGGTACCTTACGGAGAGGATTTCCAGATTAAAGAGGCGGCGGGGAAGACCGTCCGCTACAGGTTCAGGGTGACGGACGTTCAGGAGAGGATCGTCCCCGAGCTCACGGACGAGCTGGCCAAGGAAGTGGGGCAGGAGAGCGCCGAGGCGCTCAGGGCGCAGGTGAAGAAGGACCTCGAGGCGCAGGCCGAGCAGCAGACGAAGACCAAGCTCAGGCAGGCGGCCGTCGAAGCGCTGGTGGAGAAGAATGCGGTCGAGGCGCCGCAGAGCCTGGTTAGCGAGGAAGTAACCCGTCTCACCCGGAACACGGCGCAGGGGCTCCAGCAAAGGGGCATCCCGGCGTCGGCTATCGGGGAAGAGGCCAGGGCCGTCATCCATGAGCGCGCGGACAAGAATGTGAGGGCTTCCATACTCCTCGCGGAGATAGCGAAGAAGGAGTCGATAACGGCGACGGAAGACGACATCGACAGGAGTCTTTCGGAGGTCGCCGCGGGGTATAATGTGACCCTGGAACAGGTGCGCGAAGTATACCGCCAGAACGACATGCTGGAGGGCCTCCACGCGAACCTCGTAGAGCAAAAAGTCATTGATTTTATTATAGAAAATGCAGCGATCGAGGAGGTTAAGGGGGAGCCGAATCACGTTGACAATAAATAGGAGAATCAGTATACTCAAAGATAATGTCCAGCTATGTACCCATCGTAATTGAACAGACTAGCAGGGGCGAGAGGGCATACGATATTTTTTCCCGTTTGTTGCGGGACAGAATAGTTTTCCTGGGATCACCCATCAACGACGCAGTAGCTGACACGGTAATAGCTCAGCTTTTGTTTCTCGAGTCGGAAAACCCCGACAAGGACATCTACGTCTACGTCAATTCACCGGGCGGGGTGGTCACCTCGGGGCTCGCGATTTACGACACGATGCAGTACGTCAAGCCCGACGTCGCAACCATGTGCATAGGGCAGGCCGCGAGCATGGCGGCCGTTCTTCTGGCAGCCGGGGCGAAGGGCAAGAGGTACGCTCTCCCTCACGCGAGGGTGATGCTGCACCAGGTGCTCGGGGGCTTCGAGGGGCAGGCTACCGACGTCGAGATACACGCGAAGGAAATCCTCAGGATGCGAGAGGAGCTCAACCGTATACTCGCAAAGCATACGAACCAGCCCATCGAGAGGATTTCGAGGGATACCGACAGGGATTTTTTCCTGAGACCGAACGACGCGTTAGAGTACGGGCTCGTAGATGCTATAATTACTAAGAGAGAGGAGGCTCAGAAGTGACCTCGAGACGAGATACGAAAGAAGGGAAGCTCTACTGCTCTTTCTGCGGAAAGAGCCAGAAGGAAGTCAGGAAGCTCATCGCGGGACCGACGGTCTATATTTGTAACGAGTGTATAGAGCTCTGTAACGAGATAATCGCCGACGAGGACGCCAAGGAAGGCGTGCTCAAGAAGCGGTACTCGACGCTGCCGACGCCGTCACAGATAAAGAAGTTCCTCGACGAGTACGTGATAGGGCAGGAAAGGGCGAAAAAGATTCTGTCGGTAGCCGTTTACAACCACTACAAGAGGGTTGAGCTGAACGCCTACAACGGCGGGAAGCGTAACTCCGAGATAGAGGTTCAGAAGAGCAACATCCTCATGATAGGCCCGACGGGGAGCGGGAAGACCCTCCTCGCGCAGACGCTGGCGAGGCTGCTCGACGTGCCGTTTACGATCGTGGACGCCACGTGCTATACCGAGGCGGGCTACGTCGGAGAGGACGTGGAGAACATGATAGTCAGCCTTCTCCAGGCCGCAGATTACGACCTTGAAAGGGCTTCGAAGGGTATTATATATATAGATGAGATAGACAAGCTCGCGAGAAAGACAGGCGACAGCCCGTCGATAACGAGAGACGTTTCGGGTGAGGGAGTTCAGCAGGCTCTCCTCAAAATCATGGAGGGGACCAAGGCCAACGTTCCGCCGAAGGGCGGGAGGAAGCACCCGCAGCAGGAATTTCTGCAGGTCGATACGACGAACATCCTCTTCATCTGCGGGGGCGCGTTCTGCGGGCTCGAGGATATAGTGAGGCAGAGGATAGGAGAGAAGTCGATCGGGTTCGAAGCGAAGCTCGGCGGCGAGGCGGAAAAGGACCTCGGCGCGCTATTGAAGGCAGTTCAGCCCGAGGACCAGATACAGTTCGGCCTCATACCGGAATTCGTAGGCAGGATACCGGTCGTCGCGACTCTCGAAGAGCTGAGCGAGGAATCGTTCATAGAGATACTTACGAAACCGAAAAACGCAATTATAAAGCAGTTCCAGAAACTGATGGAGCTCGAAGGTGTCGAGCTCGAGGTTACGGACGGTGCGCTGGCAGCCATATCCCGCGAGGCCATAGCAAGAAGGACCGGCGCGAGAGGGCTCAGAGCCATCATCGAAACCGTGATGCTCGATATATCCTACGAGGTTCCGTCGCTTAAAGGGCTTCGGCGCTGCGTCATTACAGAGGATGTGATAAACGGAACCGGCGAGCCGCTCTTTATATACGAAGAGGAGGCACGCCTGGGAACGTAGGATGTGAATCCAGTAGTTAAGGAGACCAAGCATGCCGATGTTTTTCAAAAATGAGGAAGGAAAGGGGCAAATGGAAACATTACCGCTGTTACCTTTAAGAGACGTAGTTATTTTCCCCTATATGGTGGCTCCGCTTTTCGTGGGCAGGGAGAAGTCTATACGCGCCCTCGAAGAGGCCATGAAGAAATCCAAGGAAATCTTCCTCGTCGCCCAGAGGGACGCCAAGACGAACGACCCTCAGGAAGCGGATATCTACGAAATAGGAACCATAGGCACGATAGTCCAGATGCTCCGGCTCCCGGACGGCACTGTTAAGGTGCTCGTCGAGGGCAAGAGAAGGGGCAGGGTTCAGAACTATCTGCCGAACAAGAGCTACTTCCTCGTCGAGGTGGAGCAGATTCCCGAGTCCGAGGACGTGGGGGTCGAAACCGAAGCCCTCATGAGGACGCTCGTAACGGCTTTTGAAAACTATGTGAAACTGAACAAGAAAATCCCGTCCGAGGTAATCGTGACCGTATCTTCCATAGAGGACGCGGGCAGGCTTTCGGACACTATCTCCTCGCACCTGGGCTTTAAGCTCGAGGACAAGCAGGAGATACTGGAAACGCTCGACCCGGCGGAGAGGCTCGAAAAGCTTTACGAGAAGATCCAGGCCGAGGTGGAGATACTCCAGATAGAAAAGAAGATACGCTCCAGGGTCAAAAAGCAGATGGAGAAGGCCCAGAAGGAGTATTACCTCACCGAGCAGATGAGGGCTATACAGAAGGAGCTCGGCGAAAAGGACGACCTCAAGAGCGAGATCCAGGAGTTCGAGGACAGGGTCAAGAAAAAGAACATGCCCGAAGAGGCCGAGCAGAAGGTCAAAAAAGAGATAAAGAAGCTGAAACAGATGTCGCCCATGTCGGCGGAGGCCACAGTCGTTCGCAACTACATCGACTGGCTGCTTTCGATCCCGTGGAACGACGAGGTGACGGAAGACAGGATAGACATCGACGAGGCGCAGGCGATATTAGACGAGGACCACTTCGGGCTCGAAAAGCCGAAGGAGAGGATCCTCGAATACCTCGCCGTCCAGGCCCTTACGAAGAAGATCAAGGGGCCGATACTCTGCTTCGTCGGGCCTCCCGGGGTTGGCAAGACTTCGCTCGCGAAGTCCATAGCCCGCTCGATGGGAAGGAAGTTCGTCCGCGTATCGCTCGGCGGCGTCAGGGACGAGGCCGAGATCAGGGGCCACAGGCGTACATACATCGGCGCCATGCCCGGAAAGATAATCCAGGGAATAAGAAAGGCGGGCACGCATAACCCCGTGTTCCTCCTGGACGAAATAGACAAGCTCGGGATGGACTTCAGGGGCGACCCGGCTTCGGCGCTGCTCGAAGCGCTGGACCCCGAGCAGAATACCGCCTTTAACGACCATTACGTAGAGGTCGATTACGACCTTTCGAACGTGATGTTCATAACGACGGCGAATATCCTGCACACGATTCCGTGGGCGCTCCAGGACAGGATGGAGATCATCCGCATCTCGGGCTATACCGAGGACGAAAAGCTCGAGATAGCCAAGAAGTTCCTCCTGCCGAAGCAGCTAGAGGCGCACGGCCTTAAGGAAGACAACGTCAAGATTTCCGACCAGGCCCTTCTGACCGTCATCAGGCGGTACACGAGGGAGGCCGGAGTCAGGACCCTCGAAAGGGAGATAGCGACCCTTTGCAGAAAGTCCGCGAGGGACATCGTGAAGAAGGGGCCGGACCACGTCGTCAAGATCACGCCGAACATGGTTACGAGCCAGAAGTATCTCGGCATACCTAAGTTCAAGTACGGCGAGATCGAAGAGAAGCCGCAGGTCGGCATGTCCACCGGGCTCGCATGGACGGAGGTCGGCGGAGAGCTTCTTACTATAGAAGTGTCCGTCGTACCCGGAAAGGGCAACTTCACCGTGACCGGTAAGCTCGGCGAGGTTATGCAGGAATCGACGCAGGCCGCGATGAGCTACGTAAGGTCCAGGGCCGAGAGGCTTGGGCTCGAGCGTAACTTCCACCAGAAGGTCGATATCCACATCCACGTTCCCGAGGGCGCGACGCCCAAGGACGGGCCTTCGGCCGGTATCGCGATATCGACGGCCATCGTATCGGCTCTTATAAGGAAGCCGGTAAAGCACGACGTCGCAATGACGGGCGAGATAACGCTCAGGGGCAGGGTGCTCCCGATAGGCGGGCTCAAGGAGAAGATCCTGGCCGCTCACAGGGGCAAGGTGAAGACCGTTATCATCCCGCAGGAGAACGAGAAGGATCTGAGGGATATCCGCGATAACATACTGAAAGACGTCAAGATAAAGCTCGTTCACCACATGGACGAGGTGCTCGAAGCGGCCATCGAGTCGGACGAGCCCGTGCTGAAGAACGTCGTTATCCCGGCCATGCCGATAACGGACGAGCTCGGCACCAACGTAAACTGAAAACAATAAGACTCTGAAAAGAAGTTGGAAAAAGGGCGGACTAAACATCCGCCCTTTTTTTGTGGCGCACCACGTGCGCGGGAAATCGAAGTAGCGGCGTGTTGCCATTACTACCTGTCGTGCTTAAGGTTCATATAGTATCCAAAGTGCAACGTCGAAAAGCACACTACGTGTGCGCCCACAGGAATACGACGTAGCGGGGGCGGTGCTATTATCACCGATTGTGCGGAAGTCGTGTTGAATTGCTGATTCTGCTACCTCTGCCATTCGAAGTAGCAGCGTTATGCCATTACCACCCGACGCGCTTCGGGAGCTCTAATTCGTAAGAGAGTGCTCCGCTCGAAAAGCGTACTACGTGGCGGACAGCGTCCGCGGGCGACCGACGTAGGACAGCAGCACAAGGCTTTGTTCAACGGGCGCGCGTCCCTTGAATTGAATTGCCAATAGTGCTTCGTCGGAAAGCGGACAGTGCTTGCGGGAATCGGCTCATATTACATCCTGCTTGTAAGGCAGGCGCTCTCGATTAGCATAAGTTCTTATCTTAAATTCGGTTTTTATATCAGTCATCCTGAACTTGATTCAGGATCTAATCTTTAGCCTTTTTAATTTGTCATTCCCGATCCGGCTTCGCCCGCGGGCTTTCAGGCTACGCTGAGGCTTCCGACTTAGCCTCGGACCCGCTTCCAACTTTGCTTCAGATTCCACTAAAGCTCCGACCGATAAAAAGGCTTCATCGGACAAGTCGCCCCGACAAGCGCCGTGACAGGTAAAGGCTTGATGCTAAAGAAGGGAGGACCCGAGCGGTACTAGATAAACGCTTCCGCTTCAAGGTGGCGGCATCCGATTCCTCGCTCGCTCGAAATTGTTGTTCGAGATGACAGATTAAGTTTTAATGTGCCCCCCATCCCGGCCTTCCCCCCCCCTCAAGGGGGAGGGGACTTTCAGGGGTGCGGCATTTATATTCGGTCTCTTCCGAGTGGGCCGGGAGCGTCGCGAAATTTGAATGCTTCCCGACGATGCTGTTAGGTGCCGTCCGCTATTTGGCCGCCGGTTTGAGGTCTGCCGTTACGTCCACGACCGCGCCTTCGCCGCCGTCTACGGCTATAGTCATTCTCGGCGCGCCCTGGGACAGGTCGAACTTTTTCATGTCTACCGAGCGGAGGGTCATGTTGTCGTACGTCCTGAAATAAAGGACCCCGTTCGTGAGGTCGCGCCCTGTTACCCACTGCGTGTGGTCGCCGAAGGACTTATTGTCGTCGAAGTCCCTTACCGTCCCGAGGGGGATATCGACCGTGTTCATTATGTGCATCGCGAGCGTAAGCGCGCCGGGGGAGTCGGCCGGCTTTTCGGCGAGGTACGCCATCGCTCCCGCCCTTATGAAGCGGGAGGGCGGGGTCGGGTCGCCGGGGATGCCCATGAGGCCGCTGCCCTGCCCCGTCGCCGCGAAGCTGACGCCGTCGATGACGATCGGCTGGGCTCCTTCGTCGCTGAGGCCGACGTAGTTCTGTACGTTGGTGACGTGCCACGGATAGGCGGGCGAGTTCGTCATGATTCCGATGCTGTCGTAAATGCCGAGGCCGCCCTTCGTGTATTCGATGACTATGCCGTTTCCGGTCTTGTCGTGAACCGAGAAGTGGGCGGGGATTATGATGTTGCCCATCTGGGGCGTATTTATTCCGACGACGTTCAGCGACGGGAGGTCTTTCCTGATTTCGTCGAGCGTGCCGTAGTTCTGGAGTATATAGCGCGGGAGGTCGTTGACCGTGATCGTGCGCGAGGTGTCGGATTTCATCTCCTGGTACTGCGCCTCGCCCGGAAAGAAGAGGGCGCCCAGGCCGAGCCCGGCCTCGTTTATGCCGTCGATCGCGACGTCGAGCCCGAACCCGTCGAGGTAGAGGACGCCGTATTTGGACGTCCACTTTATGCCTTCCTTTCCGCCGGGGAGCTTTGCGACGTTAGTCTGCCCCTTCGGCTGGAGGACGACATTCGAGTTTAATTTCTGTGCGAATTCCATTGACCTTCCGACGACGACGGAGCCGTCCTTTGCCTTGATCTTCACCTCCGTACAAGCGCGCGACGGTGCGGGGAGGGAGGATACGACGACGAGTAACGATAGTAAAATTGCTGCTGCGAATCTCATTATGCTGTCTCCTTGAGTCTTTGAATGTGCCAAAAGGCCGGGGCCATTGGCGTGATGTAATTATAAGGCCGTAATCGGGGGTGGTGCGTGGAGAATGTCGGGCGCGCGTGAGGAACGGGGCGGGTGTGGGCGGTGCTTCATCAGGAAACTCGCTGGAAATGCACTGTGCGTACAAGGAAGACAGGGCCCAAAGAAAGAGATTGCCGCGGTCGCATTAAGCCGCTTCCTCGCAATTGTAGATGTTAAGTAATTCGGGGACAGGAATGCGGCGAATAATGGCTAACGATAGAATGTTGTCCGCTTGTGCGGGGGCTGCATCTGCCTTATGAGATGCGAGAGAAACAGGGTAGAATATAAATGTTCCAATGTGAAGGACGGATTAGAAATTCCCCCTTCGGCGATTGGACAAACGTATTAATTTCAGTTATATATTTTCCCCTCACGCAGGGATGCAGTTGCTACCCTTCGTGGCTTGGTGTGGAGTGGGCGGTTAGCTCAGCCCGGGAGAGCGCCTGCCTTACAAGCAGGATGTCATAGGTTCGAATCCTTTACCGCCCACCACTTGAAATCTTACCCAGGGAGCCGTAGTTCAGTTCGGTTAGAACGCTGGCCTGTCAAGCCAGAGGTCGCGGGTTCAAGTCCCGTCGGCTCCGCCACTTTTTCCCGAATAACACTCCATGTTAAACTGTACTAACGTCCCATGAGAAAAAACAGGTTCGGACTTCAGGGCTCTATATGGATGACCGTCGGTGGAGAAAAACTCGGCGGGTCCGGCCTGGTAGCCCTGCTTGCGAAGATCGCACAATACGGCTCGATCACCCAGGCCGCAAAAAGCGTACGCATGAGCTACAAGGCGGCATGGCGAACAATCGACACGATGAACAACCTTGCCGGAGAACCGCTGGTGGAAAGGCTGACGGGGGGCAAGGGAGGAGGCGGGACTCGCCTGACGCGGCGCGGTGAGCAGCTCGTGGCGAATTTTAACGTCATCGAGCAGGAGCACCGGAATTTTATAAGCAATCTCGGCAGGCAGGCAGGCGGGATCACGGACGACTATTTGCTGATCGGGAGGATGGGCATGAAAACGAGCGCGCGAAACCAGTTTTTCGGAAAGGTGACCGCGATTAAAAAGGGAGCCGTTAACGACGAAATTACGGTAGAGGTAACCGGAAAGCACAAGATCGTGGCTATCATAACGCGTGAAAGCACCAAAGAGCTTAAACTAGTCGTAGGATCGCAGGTTTTCGCGCTGATAAAAGCATCGTCCGTCATCCTCGTAACGGGAAATAAAGGCGCGAAGTTTTCCGCCCGCAA
Organism: Thermodesulfobacteriota bacterium; assembly: GCA_035325995.1. NCBI lineage: Bacteria > Pseudomonadati > Thermodesulfobacteriota > Thermodesulfobacteriota bacterium. The sequence continues at coordinate 53,706 of DAOKYU010000010.1, forward strand.
CCAGCTGAGCGGCGTCGTCTCGCGCGTGGAAACCGGGGCCGTAAATACCGAGGTAGTTATCGACTTGCCCAACGGGGGCGCTGTCGCGGCGATCGTCACCAACGCGAGCAGTGAATTGCTCGGGTTAAAGCCGGGCAAAAAGGTTACCGCCATGTTCAAGGCCTCCGCCGTTATTCTCGGGATTTCTTCCTGATTCCAGTTCTTCTGTCCCGGCTTGCAATTGTCTACGGAGCGTGATATGCATTTGGCTATAACGATCGGCGGTGTCTTCTATACATGACCGCCCTGATGCGGGGCTCACGATCGGGGAGCCCGTTTAATACGCCAGCCGCGTCGTAAATTCCGGTTCAGGAAACAATCTTCATGAAAAAACGTTCTATTATATTCGCCTTGGCTCTAATACTGGTTTCTACAACCTGCGGTTTCGCGGCGGAATTAACTGTCGCCGTCGCCGCAAACGTTCAGTACCCGTTTCAGGAGCTGGAGGCGATTTTCGAGAAGGAAACGGGGATAACCGTCGAGCCCGTTATCGGCTCGTCGGGTAAGCTCACCGCGCAAATAGAGAACGGCGCCCCCTTCGATATTCTTATATCGGCGGACATGGATTATCCTGAAGCCCTCCACAAGAAAGGATTGACGTATAACGCCCCGGCGGTGTACGGCTACGGACGTCTCGTTATCTGGACGATGAACGATCTCGACTTGTCCGGGGGGATCGATGTGCTGACGGATGCTGGCCTCCGAAAAATCGCCATTGCGTCTCCCAAGACCGCGCCTTACGGCCGTCAGGCCGTCAACGCGCTGAAGTTCTACGGGGTGTACGACGAAGTTCTGGGCAAGCTCGTTTACGGAGAGAGCATCGCGCAGGTAAATCAATTCATTTCGACGAGAGCCGCCGATCTCGGGATAACGGCGATGTCTGTCGTGCTGGCGCCGAATATGAAGGATAAGGGCAAATGGATAGAGATAGACAAGGAGTCCTACGAGCCGATCGCGCAGGGCGTCGTAATACTCAAGTACGCACAGGATCATAATCCCGAAGCAGCCCGGAAATTTTTCGAATTTCTCTTTTCGGATGAGGCGAAGACGGTTTTCAGGAAATACGGTTACAACCTGCCATGACCGCTCTTTCCGGCATAGACCTCACTCCACTTATTCTGACATTCAAGCTCGCGCTGACAACCACCCTGATACTGGCTCCCACAGGCGTCCTGATTGCATATGGATGCGCGTTCACGAAGAGCAGATGGAAATATTTCGTGGAGCCCCTGGTAAGTATGCCGCTGGTTCTGCCGCCGACGGTTCTTGGCTTTTATCTCCTGGTCCTTCTCAGCCCCAATTCGTTCCTGGGCCGTTTCTTGTCCGACACTCTGCACCTCAACCTCATTTTCAGTTTTTCAGGGCTCGTGATCGGCTCCGTGCTGTTCAGCCTTCCCTTTCTGGTGAACCCCATACGCGCCGGGTTCGAGAGCTTTCCGAAGCCCCTGATAGAAGCGTCGTATGTGCTGGGCAAATCCCGGTGGCAAACCCTTGTCAGGGTTATTCTCCCGAACAGCAAGCCCGCTCTGCTGACAGGAATCGTTATGGCCTTTGCGCATACGATCGGTGAATTCGGCGTGGTGCTGATGCTGGGAGGCAACATTCCGGGGGAGACTCGAACGGCTTCCATCGCGATTTTCAGCGAAGTCGAAGCTCTCAATTACTCGGAGGCCGCGCTCTATTCCGGGGTGCTGTTCCTTATCTCGTTCATCATTTTATTCGTCCTGAATCTCGTCAATAAAAAAAGTCCCGGTGTAATCGGCTGAACCGATGATAAAAGTCAGGTTAAAAAAACGTCTCGCCGCCGGCCACGGGCCCTTCGAGCTCGACGTGAATTTTGAAGTTTCGAGGGACGAAATCGTTACCCTGTTCGGGCATTCGGGCGCGGGAAAAACCACCATACTGCGAATGATAGCCGGGCTGACGGCTCCGGACGAAGGGTTCATAGAGGTTGACGGAGAGGTCTGGTTTGACAGCGCGCGGGGGGTTCACAAGCCCGTTCAGGAGCGCCGGGTCGGTTTCGTTTTCCAGGATTACAATCTTTTTCCCAACATGACGGTGCGGGAAAACCTGCGATACGCGCTTAAGGATAAAAAGGATATGCATCTCATCGACAGTTTCCTGGATATGACGCATCTTACGGAGCTCGGGAATCATAAGCCGCATACTCTGTCCGGGGGCCAGAAACAGCGCGTGGCGCTTTTGCGCGCTTTGTTGAATAAGCCGAAACTTTTTCTTCTGGACGAGCCTTTTTCCGCGCTGGACCTGGACCTGCGAATTAAGCTCCAGGATGAGTTTATCTCCCTTTACCAGCGGTTTGAAATCCCGGTAGTCTTTGTAAGTCACGATGTCGGTGAAGTTTTCAAATTGTCACACCGGGTATTTGTGATGAAAGACGGCGAGGTCGTGAAGTCCGGGCAGGTTAGCAAGGTTTTTGACGAGGAATATGCGGCGGGCAGCCTTACCATGACGGGAAATATCATTTCCGTGGAAACTGACGGGACCTCGCACGTCGCCGTGATTCAGATCGGAAAACACACTATGAGAGTCCCGGTGGCCGGAGAGGGGGCGAAGCGCCCGGACGACGGGGACCAGGTGCTGGTTTCTACACAGATATTTAAACCTGCTTCCCGCCGTTAGATTCCTGATTCCCGGCTTTTTCGTAATCGCCGTTGGCGAGAGTTGCCGACCCGTCCGGGGGGCGCGGGTTCAAGCTCCGCCGGCTCCGCCACTTCCTTCCACAATGCTCAACTGTATCTGTTCGGTAGTCAGTTGTTGCGTCGATAGGGCATAGATATCCTGCGAATGTCTCTTAGCATACATTCGATCAAGCTGGATTATACAATCTGCGCTATATGCACATCTGCTGCGGTGCCAGCTTAAATCCGGCGGGAGATTCAAGAGGGATCGGAGATTCCGATTCGAACCGTGGGCTATGGTTTCTGGTCCGTCGCATTTTTTCTTGGGTCGTTCGCAGGGTCTATGTAATTAATATCGAACGGGCCGTCTCCATTGATCTGTACGATTGTTTCCCCGTCGGCCCAGGCGAAATGGTGCATTTTTGCTGGTATGGAAACGTAGCTTCCGGCCGGGAATGCCTTTGATTGCTCTTTATCGAGCTTGTCTCCCATTCCTGCGTTCATAGTACCCGAAATAACGGTAACGCGCTCCGCCATTGTGTGCCAGTGCGCGGGAATTCCGTAGTCCGCGGGAAGCTTGAGCCGGAGCGAGTATGGCCCGGGCTTGAACGGGTCTCCTTCCAGCACGGCGATCATGGCCCCCGGCGGCAGTGCCGGCGGAACGTTCCCCCAGACGATATCGGCTGGAACTACCGTTATCATCTTGGCCTGACTCCCCTGCGAATCCATTTCCTTTTCTTGCTCCGCCCGCGTGACAGACAGGGAAATAAAGCTTGCGCAAAGCACTACAGCCAATATGGTTTTGCCAACAGTACTATTCATATGCCTACCCCCCTGTTAACAATATTTGGTTAACAATAACGTATTTAATCAACTTATAGCATAAGTCAAATCCCGATGTCAATCCTTATATGCAGATACAAGTCTTTACGGCTCCGTAATTCAGAATTTCTTGTCCCTGTGGATATAGATGGAAGCTTTCTATATACAAAGGCAGGGCGACTCGTCCCGATAATACAACCGGGAAACCCAGACGTATTATGGGCGCGTGAAAACCTGGGAGTTCTGTCCGGGTACAGGTTTTTGCGTCCGCACAGGAGGACCATGGGTGTGCTGTTTCGGAGACGCCCGCGTCTGGCCGGACTGGAAAGGAAATGCCGGATGCGGATTTGATGGCGAGACGAATGGGATGGTATTATTCTGATTTAAATGGCTAAGAAGAAGTGATGAGATCGGCGGTAGAGGAGAATAAGGCATTGCAGTCTCTTTACGAGGAGGTCCTGGAAGGGCCGCTGCTCAAACAGATAATTCTTCTCTGCAACATGGGAAGCATCTCGCACGGAACGCACAACCCCGATCCGGAAAGCATAGACAACATAGACGTAATGGGTGCGGCTGTTCCCTCCCCGGACTATTATTTCGGCTTCGAAAAATTCGGCAGCAGGGACACGATGGAGATAAAAGAGGGGCGGTTCGATATCGTGCTTTACGAGGCGAGAAAGTTTATCGGCCTTCCGGCGAAGGGTAATCCGAATGTCATAGGGACGTTGTTTCTCAAGCCCGAATTTTATCTGCTCGTCACCCACGAGGGAGAGATGCTCGTCAGGGAAAGGAGCCGCTTCCTGACGCAGAACCTCGTCTTGGATACGCTAACGACCAGCTGAGAAGGGTGGATAAATCGCTGAAACTGAATCCGGCATATAAAGGGTACATGGGGGCGAAACGGAAAAAGCTCGTCGAGGAGTATGGATACGATACGAAATATGCGAGCCACCTTATAAGGCTTTTGAGAATGTGCAGGGAATTCATCGAAACGCGCGAGCTGAACGTATGCAGGGATAAGGACTTTCAGAACCTGAGAGACATCAAGACCGGTAAATACAAATTCGAGTATGTCGAGCGTGAAGCCGCGAACATGTTCAGGGAATGTAGCGAGAGGCTCTACATGATAGCAGACCTGCCCGTCGCGCCAAACAAGGATTTTCTCAACGAGCTCGCGGTCCGGATAATCTCCCGGAGGTTTGCTGGCCGGTAATATACAAAAGGCGTATGGTATTACGCCTCCGTCCGGCTTCTGGTTGTTGAGCGGCGTCAGGGGCGGAAGGGCCCGGGTTTTTAACTACAAGGGGACATACGCTCCTGAATAATCTTCTGGACTATCCTGTATTATTTTGTTTTAATTAACCAGTGTAATTCTGTGGCATCCGAAAGAAAAGGGGGATATTCGAAATGAGAACCGCAGCTATCCTGTTTTTACTCGCCATATTTTATGCGGGCGTGGCTTCGGCCCAAACGGACGCGGAGCTGAAGGCCGTCAAGGGGATGAACCTCAGGTTCCAGGTTCTACTCTACCAGATTTACGAATACTCGAACTGGAACCCGCCCCCCGGCACCAACGCCGCCAGCGGACTCTGGAGGGACAGGCTCGTAAAGGACGAGAGGTTTATAAACGTCGGCAAGTTCTCGGCCGAGGGGCTGACTGGGGACGCCGCCAGGCTCGGGGCCGTGTTCAAGGTGTATTACGACGGCATAAGCGGCGCATTCAACTCGAACGAGAACGTGGACGCCACGTGGGTCATTCCCGGCGACGGTTCGCTTCTCCGTTCGTCGCTCGGGAGGTCGGGCGAGCAGGTGTACGGCCTCAGCTTCGAGATATACCAATCCGCGGGAGGCGACGAAGCGCAGAACAAGAAGTTCGCCACCGAGGCGAGGAATTCGGCCCGCGCGCTCATAAAGACCATCGACTACAAGGGGCCCGTCAAATCGGGCGTACACGCGAATCCCGAGATAGCGGTTTCGGCCTATAACGCGGCCAGGGACGCGCTCGCCGAGCTCGACAGGCAGTTCGCGGGCGACTACAGCGGCCCGGGAGGGCCCGGGGCGAAGGTTGTAAGGCAGGTGCTGACGGAGATGACGAGCATGCCGACCGCGCTTGCCGAGCTGCCGATCCCGTGGCTATGGCCGGGATGGCAGATACAGTACCAGTACATCTGCCTTACGGGATCGATAGTGCTTGAGAAGGTTTCGCCGCCGGACCCGCAGTAGGGGCCGGGCGCAGCGTTCAGGGAACTATAGTCCCGGCGGGTTCGAGGCGGAAATTCTCGCCGTCGATTATTATTCTTCCGGCAGGCTTGCCGCTCTTTATGGTTCCCGTGCCTTCGCCGACCGGGATTCCGTCCACGGTTTCGATTATGATGTCCGCTTCGGGGATCACCGTATCGGAATCTGTCGTGATGTCCTGGCAGGACAGTGTAAAGCAGTCGATATCTTCGCACTTACGATTGAAGTTAATACCGAAGGAATCCAGAGTGACGGGCGGCTCGACGGAATCGTCTACTATGTCGAATATATAGCCGATGCACGGTTCACCGGCATAGCCCGGCGCGGGACAGAAGAGGCGGATTTCCTGCCTCCTGCAGCTTCCGGGCCCATCACTGCCGCACCCGCCGGACAGCATGAGAGACCCGGTTACGATAAATCCTATTACGGCCATCGTAGCGGCTGCGCGCCGGATGAATGAGTCTTCTGTGGCCATCATCATTCCCTAGTTCACGGGACTATAATGCTGTTGTAATCGAGCAGGAAATTTTCACCATCAATTAGTATCCTACCGTCCGGGAGACCGGAGAATTCGTCACCTTCCACGTCTTCGCCGACGGGAATGTCGTTAACGGTTTCTATTATGATCGTCGCCTGGCCGATGGACGTCTCTGTAATCCGGGAACGAATGCCCTGACATTCGAGCGTGAAGCAGTCGACGTCGGTGCATGCGTCTCCGAAGACTACCGCGATCTCGTCTACTATCGCTCCGGGCTCAATGCTGTCGTCTATAATATCACACCAGTAAGGCTGACACACTGAGCCCGCGAGGCTCGTCGCCGGGCAGCCCAGGCTTACATCGAACGTGCCGTCGCATGCGGGCGGGAAGCCCGTGCTCGGGGCCCAGGTCGGAGTCGGGGTCGGTATCTGGTTACTGGTCGCAGTGCCGTCGCATCCGCCCGTCAGCATCAAAGAAATAATTACGATAGAGGAGATTATTACTATTGTTGCGGACGCGCGCCGTATGAATGAATCTTCAACCGTTCTCATATCCATCCTCTTAGTGAGACGTTAAAGAATATACGCAATCAATTATGACCTTAGCAGAAAGAGCATGTAAATGCAATTATTTCCGGGGGAGGATCGTCGTCGCCGTGCGGCCGTGTGGGGGCTACTGCGCGGCGTTTTTTTCGAGGCAGGAGATATAGTCGGCGAGGGTCTGGTCCCTTGCGCCGGCAGGAATGTCCTCGGACATGGATATGTACTTTGCGGCCTTTTCCCTGAATTCGTCGGTGACGTAGCCGTCGGCTTCGCTGAACGCTATTGTCAGCGACATGGCCGTCTCGGCGTCTATATCCATCTGCCCGGCGCAGGTGGCGGCGACCTCGCCCGGGTCGTAGACCTTTCCCGCCCTGGGCTGCATGGTGCAGCCGGCGGAAGCCAGCGCTGTCAGAAATGCGAAGGTTAACACTCGGCGGTTTTTCATGTTCATACGATAGAAATTCTAGAGCCGCTTCCGGTGAAAATCAACGGCCGTTTGGGACAATAACCGACGTCCGGTAGAAACGATGTTATATTCTTAATATTATAAAACACAATCTAAAGGAGGTTGAAAATGGGGAAATCCAGAATTCTGTTCCTTCTCGGCATGCTTTTTTTACCCTTGCTCGCGGCGGGGTGCGATAATTCGAGCCGCGCGCAGACTACCACCATCCCGTTCACCAACAATTTCGCCGGCTCATTCGTAAACGGCACCGTGGATACGAACGACGACGGTTTCGCAAGCGCCGTCGTGACGGAGTTCGGCCAGAGCAAGGTGTTCGGGCTTAACGCCATAAGCTCGAAGCTCGAGATGTCGCCGGTGGATCCCGTCGAGTCGTGTATCACACCAGGCGGGGGAGGGGGGACTATCGCCTTTCTCGTCGCCGGCGCGCAGGTCATCACGGCCGACGGGCCCGACCAGATATACGTGAGCCTGACTGCGCTCGGCCAGTGCGTGCCGGACGACGCGGCCGCCGACCCGGGTTTCAGCTACGAAGGGCAGGGGATCATCACCGGGGGAACGGGCGCGTACGCCGGCGCATCCGGGACCGTGAGCATCACGGGCACGGGGGCTTATCTCGTGTCGGACGAATCCGGCTTCTTCGGCACTTCCTCGGGAGTGATGGAAGGCTCGCTCGAGCTTACGCAGTAGTACGGCTTTGGGCGGGTATCGCGTGACAAATCAAGAAAGGGAGATAGAAAATGAAACTGAAAAATCTTGCGTTAGCGATATTGGTAATCATACCGGCCGGCCTTAGCATGGGATTTACCGGCCCGTCGCAGCAGGGGGACCTGGTCGTGGTCAGCCCCGGCTCGCTCGGCACGGAGTGCTCCCTGGTGGCGAGACCTCTGGCGAGATGTCCGAGCGGGACGGTAATCGTGAGCGGCGGCTGCGAGTTCTCGCAGGGGAAAGACGCCATCGCCACGGCCGTGCCCGACATTTCGTTTCTCGAAAATAGCGCCTCCTGCACATATACATGCAACCCCGGGCGGGGGGAGGACGTCGTATATGTGAATTCGTTCGCGGTATGCGCGACGGTCAAGTAACGGGCTGCACGTCTCGAATACCAACGATATCCGGAGAAGAATGATGAATATACTCGATATAAGGAAGCTTGCGTTTTCGGTGTTTATAACGGCGCTCATCGGCCTCAGCATGGGCTTTACGGGGTTTGAGGGCAAGATTTTTACCGTGCAGGAGTTCGGCGCGGGAGGGCGCTGCCAGGGAAGGGTTGCCGACATCGTGCAGTGTCCTGAAGGGTCTTTCGTTGTGGCCGGGGGATGCAATTTTCTCGTCGGTAAGGATGCGCTTACGGATGCATTCCCGGAGATATCTTACGTAGAGAACACGGTATCGTGCGACTACAGGTGCAAGGAGGATTCGCTCCTGAAGGACGTTATAGTTTCCTCCGTGGCGGTGTGCGTCACAAGGTAGCACGATTCGTGCGGCGGTGGTAATGGTAACACGCAGCCGCTTCGATCGTCCGCGGACACGGTCCGGGAATGTATTGCTGCGACGCTTGATTCATGCACGCGCGGCGTGCCGGATTCCCGACGCGGCTTCGCTTCGGATTCCGCTTAAGCTTCGACCGATAAAAAAGCTACGTCGGACAAGAAAGCTTCGCCGCGGCAGGTACAGGCTTGTCGCTAAAGAAAGTAAGTTGCGGGCTGTGCCGGATAACGTTTGCGCTTCAGGGCCGGGGCGTCCGATTCCTCGCTCGCTCGGAATCGTTGGGAATGACAATTCAAAACTAAATCCCCCCTGCCCCCCTTTTTCTAAGGGGGATGAAAGATCAAAGCGAAGGATAAAACGAGATTCTGAATTGATCCCGGATCAAGTCCAGGACATGGTTCAGTATGACACGAGTATCACTCCGCTCCCGTATTATGATTCTTATATTTTAGACCAATTCCTTATCGCTTTTTAAGATAGAAGAATGACGGCTAAAAAGATAACAGACTATAAAGATGACGAAGGGTGGGGTTGCTTCTCCCGGCGGTCAGCTCTCGTCCGGCGGGTCGAGGAGCTCACGAAGGGTTTTGAGCAAAGTCTCGGCCGTGTAGGGCTTCGGGACGAAGTGGTTCACGCCCGCGCCGATGGCCTTGGCGACGCCGCCGTTAGACGCCTGGCCGCTGGAGCCGATTATGAGGACGTCGGGGTTCATGGCCTTGAGCGCGATTATAGTCGCCGGGCCGTCCATGACCGGCATGGCCATGTCGAGAAGCACGGCGGCGATTTCGTTCCCGTGTTTCGCGTACAGCGCCACTGCCTCGGCCCCGTTTTTGGCCACGAGGACCCTGTAGCCGAAGCGCTCCAGGGTTTTCTCGGTGACGATCCGTATGCCTTCCTCGTCGTCGGCGATGAGAATGAGCTCGTCGTTGCCCTGGGGGAGCTGGGTTTGCTCGCGGGCGACCTTCTCGGCGGATTCGGGCGTGGCGCTCGCGGGCAGGTATACCTTGAACCGCGTGCCCTTGCCGACCTCGCTGTAGAGGTTTATGAACCCGCCGTGGGCCTTTACGATGAGAAGCCCGGTCGCCAGCCCGAGCCCCGTTCCCTTGCCGACTTCTTTCGTCGTGAAGAAGGGGTCGAATATGCGCTCGCGGAGCTCGCGGGGGATTCCTGTGCCCGTGTCCTCTACCGTGACGACGACGTACGGCCCGGGATTGGAATCGGGGTTCATGCCAGAATAGATTTCGTCGAGGACGGTGTTTTCGAGGGTCAGCGTCAGCACGCCGCCGTCTTCCATGGCGTCGCGCGCGTTTACGCAGAGGTTCATGAGCACCTGCTGGAGCTGTGTCGGGTCGGCGTTGACCATCCAGAGATTCTCGGGCGCCGAGAGGTCGAACTCTATATTCTTCGGGAAGGTGTCGTTGATTATCTTCTGGATGTCTCTCACGACGTACATCGGGTTCATGGCGACGCGGCAGCCCTCGACGCCGCGTGCGAAGGACAGCACCTGGTTTACCATGTCGGCCCCGCGCTGTGCGCTCGATTCGATGCTGGAAAGGAGCCTGAGCCGTTTCTCGTCGGTTTCGTTCAGCTTGAGTATGCCTATGGACATCATTATCGGGGCGAGGACGTTGTTGAGGTCGTGCGCTATTCCGCCGGCGAGGGTCCCGATGCTTTCGAGGCGCTGGGCGCGGAGGAACTGCTGCTCCAGCTTTTTCCGGGTGGTGATGTCGGTGTTTATAGTGAGTATCGAATCCGGCTCGCCTTTTTCGTTGCGTACGAGCGTCCACCTGCTCTCGACGACGAGCTCCCAATTGTCGCGGGTCCTGTGCTCCATCTCGCCCGTCCATTCGCCCCTGGCGAGAGTGGTTTCCATCGCCGTATGGTAGTCGTTCGTGTTCTTGTGTATGAGCTCTTTTTCGGATTGACCGACGGCTTCACCGCTCGACCATCCATAGAGCCTTTCGGCGCTCCGGTTCCAGTAGAGTATGTCGTGGCCGAGGCCGCGGACTATAATCGCGTCCTGCGCCTTGTCGAGAAGGGCGGCCTGCTCGCGGAGCTTGTCTTCGCTCCTTTTCCTTTCGGACTGGTCCGTCATGCCGCCTATCATGCGGACGGGGTTGCCCTCGTCGTCGTGGATGATGTAGCCGCGGTCGAGCACGTAGGCCGAGGAGCCGTCCTTCCTGAAGAAGCGGTACTCGTCCCACCATTCCTTTTCGCCGGAATCTATCGCGTCGTGTATGCCCTTGGTGACGCGATCCCTGTCCTCGGGATGAATCCTGTTGTACCACGATTCGATGCCGGGCTCGATCTCTTTCGTGTCGAAGCCGAAGAGGGTTTCGAGGCCGTCGTTCCACCAGAGAGAGTTCGATTTGAGGTCCCAGTCCCATATGGCGTCGGTCGTGGCCTTGGCGAGAAAGCGGAAGCGCTCTTCGCTTTCCCTGAGCGCTTCGCGGTTCATGTGTTTTTCGGTCGCGTCGCGGAAATAGATCGTGAGCCCTTCGGCCGAGGGATATATTTTGACTTCGAGGAGGAGGCCGAGGGCGGGGTAGAATTCTTCGAACGACGCCGTCCTGCCGTCATGGAGCGTGCGGCGGCATTCCTTTTCGAGCCGGGTGCCGACGGCGGCCGGGAATTCCTCCCATATGGAACGGCCCACGAGCCTGTCACGCTTGCGGCCGAATATGCGCTCGGCCTCGGCGTTGAGATACGTGAAGCGCCAGCCTTTATCGAGCGTGAAGAACCCGTCGGTGATGCTTTCGATCGTGCCGAGGAGCCTTTGAGCGAGATCCTTCGCCTCTTTCTTCGCCATTTTTTTGTCGGTGACGTCGAGGTGGATCACGAGTATGCGCGCCGCCTGGTCCTGCGAGAGTGACGTGACGATCGTGCGGAACCATATATCGCCGCCGGGGGAGCCGACCGAGTATTCGAGCGAGAATTCGGAATGCAGGCCGCCCAGGACCGAGCGTATGCCGGATGCTATTTCACCGACGGCTTCGGGTTCTTCTCCCGAGGCCTTCTCGCAGGCTTCGATGTAGTTTTCGCCGTGGCCGGAAGCCGCGGATTTCAGAATGTTCGATTCGGTGAAGCTCTTCCACGCGCTGTTGGTTGAGATTATGACGCCGCGCGAGTCGAGGATCGCCGTCGAGGCATAGTCGCCTCCGTATGCGGTTTTTACGGCCGCCGTTTTTGTCGATTTATTGTTTTTGCGTCCGGGCTGCTGCTGTTTGTGCCCTCTACCGGCCTTCCCGGCCGGTACAGGAGGGGTTTTCCCGGACGTTTCCGAAGAATCGTTCATTGTATCGTCTGTGCCGCCGGGAATGGCCGGCGCTTATGCTCAGCTGATAACTGCGGTTTAAGGGGTGAGATTCGGCCAATGCATCCGTGGGATACGGAAAAGTGCATTACCCATGATATCACACCAATATCACCACGACCATCCCTTTGTCGCGGAAACGGTTTTCGTTCGAACGAAAAGCCTGTGTTCCAACATCAAACCATAATTTAAAAATAGTTAATAGTCAATGACTCTTCGGTCACCTCGTGTGTTAAGGAATCATGTCGCTGCCGACGAAAGAGCATTCGATTCTATATTCGGAGTCGCCGAAGAAAATGGTCCCCCCGGGTTTCCCGTTGCGCTCCACGGTTTCGGCCCCTTCGCTTACCGGGATTCCGCTGACCGATTCGATAACGATGACCGAATCGCCTATTGCCGGGGACGTGTCTTCGCATTCGAGTGTGAAGCAGTCGAACGCCGTGCACTTGTGGCCGAACGGTATGAGGAAGCTCGTGACTAAAACAGGCTCCGCCCCGCTGTCGTCGATTACCTTGCAATCGTGGTTTCTGCACCCGGACCCTTCGAGGCTTACGGCGGGGCATCCGAGGCTGACGTCCAGGGAGACGCAGTCGGGGCGGGAGTCAACGAGCTGCCTCCTCCTCCGCAACCGCCATAGGCCATGAGCGATATTATGACGAGCGACGAGACGAGGACGATGACCGACGATGCGCGTGTGGCGAATGTGTCGGACGATTTCATGACGGCTCCTCCGGGCATGGGCAAGATTTTGCGCGGGACTTTCTCATAATAACATACTATCCAGTGTTCACCGTCTGCACGATAGTTGATGAAAGAGCTTTCACGGCTACGTCGGTTGTCGCCGAACCCGGTTTATGAGGGAAAGGTAGGACTCGATGTGGGCGTCGGGGTTCCATTTGCGGAGGTACGCTTCGTGGCCCAGCGCGCCGAGCCTGTCCCTGAGCGCGGTGTCGTCGAGTATCGCGTCCATCGAGCGGCGGAGCTCTTCGGGCGTACGGTAGATGAATCCGCCGCCGCTTTCCTCGACGAGCTCCGGGAGGCCGCCGATGTCGTTGACGATGACGGGCGTCTTTTCCCTGAGTGCTTCGAAGACGACGAGCGTCGAAATCTCGTACGCTATAGACGGCACGATGAGAGCGGCGGCGTTTTCGTAAAGACCGCGGAGGCGGCCGTGGTGTATGTGGCCGAGTATGCGGATATTGCCGGCCCCCGCCGCGAGCTTCTTTATATACGCTTCGTCGTCGCCCTTGCCGACTATGACGAGGTCGGCGCGGGGATAGTTTTTGAAGACCGGGATTAGGGTATGCACGCCCTTCAGTCTTTCGACGCGCCCGACGTAGAGGAAGTAGGGCCGTCCGGCCGGGGCGAAACCGCCGGGTACGCCGTTTTCGGCCAGGGGGCCGTTGTAGGGAACGGCGAAGTGCGGTATGTGGACGATCGGGATCTTGACGCCCATGTCCTCGTGGATTTTCTTCGTGAACCTGCTCGGGCTTATTATCGCGTCGAGGCTGGGGAGCGAGCGTTCGAGGAGGCCGGTGTAGCGCCAGAGCTGGGGCGGGCGGCCGTGCGCGATCTGGCACGCGGTGCAGTAGGGCTTTTCGCAGGGGGCCTTGCCGAAGCGCATGAGGACGTGCGTCGGGCAGACGAGCCAGTATTCGTGTATGGAGTAGAGCTTGACGCCGCTCCCGTAAGAGAGGATCGCCGGGCCGCCGATGAGGGAGATGTTGTGGAAGTGGGTGACGTCGAACCCGGGGGCGAGTATCTCCTTTAATTTCCCCGACTTGAAAACCGGCCGCCCGGTCTGCTGTGTCGCGAGCGGCGAGAGCATGCCCGCGCCGCTCTTCAGCCCGCGCACCTCGACGTTGGGATGATTCTCGTACCGCGCGAGAGGGCTGCCGTCGGAGAGGGCGGCATAGGAATCGAGGCAGTGGATCACCGTTACCGAGTGCCCGCGCCGGGCGAGCTCGTTCGAAAGGAGCCAGACGTAAAGCCCGTCGCCGCCGAAATTGTACGGCGGGTAGAACGTCGTTATCATGCAGAACCTGAGCTTCTCGTCTCCGGCGCTCATATTCCTGCGAGCCTCCGCCTGAGTGTGCGCGGGATACCTCGCAGCAGGATGTAGAGCGGCAGGTTGGGGCTGCCGACGAGGGCGAAGAGCCTTTCGCCCCGGAGGTAGAACGCATCGACGCGCGGTATGGCGCGGAGATCGCTCGACGCCGTGAAAAGGCCGAGCTCGTCCGAGCACGCGCACGAAAATTCCTCCGCGGCAATTTCGAGGCTCCGGGCGTCGTATTTGCCGTACGGGTAGGCGAACGCCGCCACGGGCGCGCCGAGGGCGTTCTCGATAACGCTGCGGGAGGACGTCATCTCGCGGGCGGCGTCTTCCGGCGAGAGCCGCGTGAGGTCGGGGTGCGTCAGCGTGTGTGCGCCGAAATCGATGCCGGCGTCGTTCATGATTCTTATTTCGCCCCAGCTCAGCATCTCGCCGCCGAAGAGCTCCGGCAGGCGGTCGCCGTCACCTGTCCGCCCGCCGCCCCCCGTCGTGAGGAATACGGTCGCCGTAAAGGAGTATTCGGCGAGCACGGGGAACGCTTTTTCGTAGATGTTTCTGTATCCGTCGTCGAAAGTTATCACGAACGATTTTTCGGGGAAGGGGCGTTTCGAAGCCGCGAGCGAGGCGGCCCCGGCGAGGCTTATGGTGCGGTACCCGCCGAGGGCGAGCGTCTCCATGCCGCGTGCGAACAGGGCCGGGCCGAACGAAGTCGGCGCGCGTCCGTCGTCGAGGCTGTGGAATGTGAGCACGGGTATGAAGCCGGTCATGAATCCCCTCGGGTTTAGTATCAGGCAGACGATGGACAATTGCAAACGGCGGCGGGCTTCAGCCCTTGTGGATGTGAAGGGGGAGTATTTTCGCCGAGGCGGTCGTGTAGGGCTCGCGCCGGAGGACTCGGAGCGTCCCGCCCTGGACCCACTGGTCGGACATGATGTCGCCGCCGGGGAAGCGGCCCAGGAACGAGACGGTTTCCCGTATCACGGCTCGCTCGTCTACCTCGCCTACGCGTGGGCTTATGAGTATGCTGACTTTCGTGAATCCGCCTTCTTCCTCCTCGGATAGCTGGTAGTCGGTCGGGCGCCCGCCGAAGGCTTTCGGAAGGACTTCTTCGATGAGCCTCAAGAGCTCTGTGCCGAGGAACGTGACGCCGCCGCTCGTGAGCTTCTCGTAGCTCCTGATGCCGGTGAGGTGGGTCCTGAACCCGAGCTCGCCGAAGGGGCAGCCGCAGTCCCGTTCCCGGGCGTCGGCGTAGTCGTCGCTCTCGACGTTGAGCATTATTTTCGGGCAGTGGGGGAGGATGGTCGTGTAGACGAAGCCGTTGACCGAGAGCTCGCCCGCGCCGAGGCGTTTCTCGCGCTGAATCACAACAACCTTGTCCGTCATGAGGTGTATGTCGTCGAACGAGGACGGGTCGGCGCAGGGGAAGCCGAGGTTCCCGAGCTCGGCCATGGAGTATCTCGCCGCGGCGTTCGCGCCCGAGGAGCGTATGACATCAGCCTTGGCTTTCGTGTACGGCTCGCCGCCGATTATGAACGTCGTGCCGGAGATGTCGAGGCCGTTTTCCACGGCGGCGGCGCACGTCCTTACGCAGGTGCTGACCTGAGTGTCGAGGAAGGCGGGGGTTCCGGCGGCGCATCTTCCGACGAGCCATTTCGCGACCGTGGCCGCGTCCTCCAGCGGGACGTGCTCGGGGAGGGGGAGGGGCATGCCGAGGAGCCTCGCCGCGAGGACCGTGTAATACGTGAAGACGAGGAACTGGAGGGACTTCGGCGCAGTGCTCAGCCTGCTCGAAGAGAACCACTTCTCGGCCCTCTTGCCGAGCTTTGCGTAGCGGAGGAGGACGTTGACGCCCGTAGTAACCGGCGGCACCTCGCGCCAGAGCGCGGCGGGCCTGTCCGTGAGGCCGAACCCCTCGAACATGAAATAGTTGCAGGCGGCGTCGTGGTGGAGGAGGTCGAGGTCCATTATGACGCGCGTTCCGGCTCCCCTGGAGCCGCTGGTGCGCGACTGGTAGTGCCTGCTCAAAAACGGGTTGTCGAAGTCGTGCGGGCCCGTTTCGATTTCGAGGCCCGGCCGTTTTATCGGGACGCGGCGCTTGAACTCGTCGAGCGTGATGTAGACGCCGCTCTCGTACAGTCTGTCGAGCGCGCCCTCGACGCCGTCCTCGGAAACCATGCGCGAGAGGTCGCCGTACTCTACGCCCGCGAGCCGGAGAAGAGGGAGGTAGGGGCTCTTCGGGTTCTCGTAAACGGCCTTTTGCATGATGGCGAGGAAGTTCTCGGCCCGCGAGGCGAGCTGGGATTCGAGAAGGCTCCGGCACTCGGAGGGGGTCATAGGGCTCGTGAGGAAGGAGTTGAGTCCTCGCGCGTAACCTGCGAACATTTTAAGCTGTTCGAGCATGAAGGTTTCTCTCGGCAAGAATTAAGGCGTATTCGTTCGCGCCTGTGCGCCGTCAGGCGAGCGGGACGACCGCGACGAGAAGAGGGTCGTCGCCGACGACGCGCGTCGTGTGCCCGCGGCCTTCGGTGTCTACGAGGACGCGGACGTCGCCGGGGCCGAAGGTGTGCTTGCTCCCGTCCTCGAACCCGTGCTCAAGCGCGCCGGAGATTATTATGACGACCTGCCTTCGCGGCGCGGGGTGCCAGTCGAGGAACGTGCCGGTGGGGAATTCCTTTAAGAACATTGTCCCCGCCGTTTTCACCGACGCCCAGAAGGGCGAGTCCTGGGGCAGCGGCTCGATGCGGGAGGCGTCGTCTCCGCCTTTATATATCCTGTATATACCCATGCGATCAGTTTTTCAGGCGACCCGGAGACGCTCGGGAGCGAGCCTCCCCTCGATTATCTCGAATGACTTTACTTCGGGGCCGAGGCCCATGGCGGCGACGCGGTCGAACATTATGCGCATCGCTTTCCTTACGTCGTCGGGGAGGCGGAGGAAATCTTCCATCCTGAACATCTCGACGTGGTCCCTCGCGCGTCCCCTGCCGAATCCGTTTGCATAGGCGTAGACTTCGTCCTGGTGGGCGACGCCCCAGAGGAGGGAATCCTGGCATGCCGTGGCGACGTCGCGCGCCGTTTCCATCCCGAGGCGTTTCGAAACCAGGTTGAGGCCGACGGGAAGAGGGAGCCCCGTGTCTTCGTTCCACGCGACGCCGAGGTCGAGGACGAGGTTGAGCCCTTTCTCTTCGTAATATAAAAGCTCTTCGTGTATCATGACGCCGGCGTCGATTTCGTCGTTAAGTAACGCGTCTACTATCGCGTCGAACGGGAGCTCGACGAGCTCGATACCCGGGCAGAACATGAGCGCGAGCCCGCTGCCCGTCGTGGGATGGCCCCCGACGGCGACCCGCTTCCCGGCGAGCTCGGCCGGGGTTTTGTAATTCTTCGAGACGAGCGCAGGGCCGAAGTCCCGCCCGACGCTGTTCCCGACGCAGAGGACCCAGTACTTGTCCGCCACCTGCGGGTAGAAAACGGAGGAGACGGCCACGACGTCGAAGCGCCCTTCGAGGGCGTCGCGGTTGAGGTCGATGATGTGATTCCTGTGAAACGAGGGGCCGTAATCCGAAGGGCCGGTGGATATGTGCCCCTTTTCCCAGGCGTAGTAGTTAAAGACGTCGTCACTGTCGGGCGTGTATGCGATTGACAGCTTTTTCATCCGCATCCCCTTTCTCGGATTTTCCCGAAATTATAATTAATCGAGGAAAATGAATCAATGAGCGGGGCTGCGGGGAACGCTTGCAGATGCATTGATGCTTGATCTCCGGGGGGAGGGTGTGATTGAATGGGGAGGATGCGTCAATGCCGGAAAAGGCGCGACCTCCGGTTTGACAGGCCGGCGTTACAGTAAAGAGGACCGGCTGGCACCGATTGTGGCTCGGAGGCCATAAAGCGTCATCCGCCGGTCAAACGGCCGGGAACCGGGCTTAAAATTCGACATAGAGCCTTCCCCTTTCCGCGCATATTTTGACAAAAAATGTCGCCGATGCCCGTCGGCAGGCGCTTTCCGGAAAATATATCCAATAATTACCGTTTATTAGGATGCAGGGTTATGGCATACTTATTGCGAAGATAATAGATAGGAGGGTTGCGCCAACTTACTACTCCCGCCGGAAGGTTTAATGACATCGGAAATTGAAACTTCAACATCCGGAGACGAGTACTTTCCCAGGGGATTCATAGGCGTTATTACCGCCCTCAGCCTCCTTCCGTTCGCCCTGTCGCTTTTGGGCGCGAACGTCAGGATGAGCTATCTCGAATTCATCGGCGCTTACAAGATCGCGTCCATCGTTAACATTTCGCTCGCGGTCTTCACGGGCATTCTCTGCCTTCTCCATTACAGAGTCGAAAAGGCGCGCGTTTCACTGATAATCGGCCTCTCTTTCATGGGCGCGGCCGCCGCGCTCGGCTTTCAGCTCTTCGCTTCGTACCTCTTCAGGGAAGGGGCGCACAGGGTGTTTTTCATAACGGAATCGACGACGGCCGTAAGCCTGCTTCCCGCCGGGCTGATGCTCGCCGGGATCGTCGCGCTTTTCCGCCGGGACAGCGGAAACGACCTCGAAAGAAAAACGGGGCGCTTCCTCGTAGCGGCCACGGCGCTCACAGGCGTCGTCCTCGCACTCGTTTACATGATGGCCGAATCGGGGCCTTCCGCCCCGGGGACGGCGCGCGAGGCGTACTTTACCCAGGCCTGGGAGCTGACGCCGCTGGTCGTCGTAATCGCGGCCGCCCTGGTCGCGGAGTTTTACTTCAGGCGGGGCCGGACGCTCATGTCGTACTTCTTTCTCCTTACGCTCGTGCCGCTGTTCGCCGGGGAGGTGTTCGTCGCCGTGACGGCCCCTATCTACCCGGAGGAGCATTCGATATACACATATTTCCTGAAGGCGCTCGCGTTCTTCGTCCCGATACTGGGGCTGGCCGCCGATTACGTCAGGAACTACGGCGCCAGGAGCCTCGCCGAAAGGAGGCTCAGGGAAACGGAGATAAAACTCGCGGAGGAAACGGACCGCGGCAGGTACGCTTCGGCCAGGCTCGACGAGAGGGTGAGCGGCCTCAGGGCCGCCGTCGAGATGTACGAGACGGTTTCGGACGGCTCGCCGGCCGGCGTCATGGTCACGGATAAGAGCGGCGCGCGCGTCTACGTCAACAAGAGGCTTTCGGAGATAACGGGGCTTTCGGAAGAGGCGCTCAGGGTTTCGGGCCTCGAGGGCATGGTCGTCCCGGCGGACGTCGAAGAGAGGAAAAAGTCCCTGGCCGGCGTTCCCGATGGCGAGGCCGTGCAGGCCGTGTACAGGATATACAAGTCGAAGAAAGAGACGGTATGGATATCGGAGGAGGCGCGGCGCATTTCGTACGCCGGAAACGACGCCGTCCTCCGGACGTTTACGGACGTTACCGCAACCAAGCATACGGAAGAGATGCTGAGGACGCTCTCGACGAGCTCGCCCGTCGGCATCTACATAGTGCAGGACGGCGAGGTGAAGTACGTGAACGGGAAGTACTGCGAGTACACGGGCTTTACCGAGGACGAGCTCGTAGGCGCGGGGGCCGAGAGGATGGTGCTCTATCTCGACAGGGACATCGCGAAGCAGGGCTCGCGCGAGATGCTCGCGGGCTCGCGGAAGGAGCCCTACGAGTACAGGATACTCGCGAAGGACGGCGAGGTCAGGTGGCTTACCGAGACCGTGACGGAGATAAGGTACGGCGACAGGCCGGCCGTTCTCGGGAGCGTCGCGGACATAACCGAGAGGCGGCGCGTGGAGGTGATGCTGAGGACGCTTTCGACGAGCTCGCCTATCGGCATCTACATCGTGCAGGACGGGGAGTTCAAGTTCGTAAACCCGCAGATAAGCGAGTACACGGGATTTTCGGAGGACGAGCTCGTAGGCAGGGAGTCGCTCTCGTTCGTCTTCGGGGAAGACAGGGAGTCCGTCAGGGCGAGCGCCGTCGGGATGCTGAAGGGCGGCGTCAACGCGCCGTACGAGTACAGGTTCGTAAGGCAGGACGGAAGCGTCATGTGGGCGATGGAGGTCGTCCGGTCGATACAGTACATGGG
This sequence comes from Thermodesulfobacteriota bacterium, assembly GCA_035325995.1. NCBI lineage: Bacteria > Pseudomonadati > Thermodesulfobacteriota > Thermodesulfobacteriota bacterium. The sequence continues at coordinate 73,836 of DAOKYU010000010.1, forward strand.
GAAGGACGCCGTCCTCGGGACGATGATGGACATCTCTGAGAAGAAGCAGGCCGAGGAGCTTTTCGAGACGCTTTCGACAGGCACGCCTATAGGTGTGTTTATCGTGCAGGACGGGGAGCTCAGGTACGTAAACCCGCACTTCGAGAAGTTCACCGGGTATTCGACCGAAGAGCTCATGGGGACGGACCCGGAGCGGCTTGTATTCCCCGGCGACAGGGACGACGTCAGGCAAAAGAGCCTCGGGATGCTCCGGGGCGAGAGCCGGACGCCCTACGAGTACAGGATTTCGCTCAAGGACGGCGGGTATATATGGGTGATGGAGACCACGACCTCGATACGGTACCGCGGGCGGCAGGCGGTGCTCGGGAGCTTCATGGACATATCCGAGCGGAAGAAGACCGAGGTCGAGCTCAAGAAGGCGAAGGAAGCGGCCGAGGCGGCCAGCCATGCGAAGTCGGAGTTCCTGGCGAACGTGAGCCACGAGATAAGGACGCCGCTCAACGCAATCGTTGGCATGACGGAGCTTACGCTCGACACGGAGCTTGCGGACGATCAAAGGGATACGCTCCGCGTTATACAGTCGTCTTCCGAGACACTCCTCAGCCTTATAAACGACATACTGGATTTCTCGCGCATAGAGGCCGGGCAGATGGAGATAGAGGCCTCGTCGTTCAGCGTGAGGGAGCTCGTCGAGGGGGTTGCCGAGACGCTTTCCGTCAAGGCCTTCGAGAAGGGGCTCGAGCTCCTGTGTTACGTGAGCCACGACGTGCCCGACAGGTTAAAGGGCGACGCGGCCCGCATAAGGCAGGTGCTCGTGAACCTGGCGGTGAACGCGATAAAGTTCACGGACAGCGGCGAGGTGCTGATAAAGGCCGAGAATTCGGGCCCCGTTTCTGGGGACGCCGTGGACGTCGTGTTCAAGGTCTCGGACACCGGCATAGGCATACCTCCCGGGCACAAGGACAGGATATTCGAGAAGTTCTCGCAGGTGGATAACTCGATCACACGCGCTTACGGCGGGACGGGGCTCGGGCTCAGCATATCGAAGTCGCTCGTCGAGCTCATGGGCGGGAAGATATGGTTCGACAGCGAGCCGGGCAAGGGCTCGACGTTTTACTTCAGCCTGCCGTTCAGGCTCGACTGGGAGAAGGACGGGCGGGCTGCCAGGGTGCTGCCGAATTTCAGGGGCGCGCCCGTGCTCGTCATCGACGACAACAAGATGAGCAGGTTTATACTCGGGAAGACGCTCACGCTGTGGGGCTTCGACGTCGTCGAGGCGGCGGGGGCGAAGGCCGCGCTGACGCTCCTCCAGGGGATGGAGCGAAAGCCGCTCCTCGCAATAATCGACAAGCAGATGCCCGGCATAGACGGGACGGAGATTGCCGGGAAGGTGAGGGAGGCGGCGGGGCCGGGGACGAAGATCATCCTGATGACGGCGTGGGGCGGGCTCGGGCTCGGAGACATGAAGGACAGGGGGGTTGACGAGCTTCTGGTAAAACCCGTAAAGAGCGGGAAGCTGTACGAGGCCGTGACGAGGCTGGTGAAGATGGACGAGTATCTGGCCGGGAGACCCGGCGGGGAGGGGATGCCGCCCGCCCCCGGAGCGGGGAGCGGAAAGCCGCGCATACTCGTCGTGGACGATACGCCCGACAACCAGAACCTGGCGAAGAGGATTCTGGAGATAGGCGGCTACTCCGTCGAGCTCGCCTCCGGGGGCGCCGAGAGCGTCGAGCTATACCGCGAAGGCAGGTACGACCTCGTGCTCATGGACATCCAGATGCCGGAGGTGGACGGCTTTCAGGCGACGGCGATGATAAGGGAGTACGAGAAGGAATCCGGCCGTACGCGGACGCCGATAATAGCAGTTACGGCGCACGCGCTCATGGGGTACAGGGAGAAGTGTATCGAGGCCGACATGGACGACTACATCACTAAGCCTCTCAGAAAGCAGCTCCTACTCGACATGGTGAGGAAGTGGCTGACGGCCGGGGCCGGTGAATCGGGCGGCTCGCCGGGGGCGGACCTCTGGGCGTAGGACTGTGCACCGGCTTTGCCCTTGGGCCCCCGGGAATTTCCGTTTAAAATTGTTCCGTAGTAAATACCAGCTAAATTCAGGAGAGACGTGCTTATGAGTGGTGGAGAGTCTGTCCTCGCACCCGAAATTCTTGCGGAGATCGAAAAGAGGGGGATCACGCCCGAGAAGGTTTACGCCCAGCTCGACATGCTGAAAAGGGGCGTGCCGTCGGAGGACCTCGTAAGGCCCTGCACCGTCGGGGACGGGATAGTGTCGATCGAGGGGAGGGCCGAGGAGTATGCGGCGTTCTACGAGCAGGCTTCGCCGGGGCTGGACGTGGTGAAGTTCGTACCAGCCTCGGGGGCGGCGACGAGGATGTTCAAGGAGCTTGCCTCGGCGGTGACGACATGCTCGCCGGCCGACAGGAAGGACCTCGAAAAGGCGGCCGCCGCCGGCGACGGCGACGCGTCCGCGGCGCTGGCTTTCGTCGAGAAGGTGAAGAAGTTCGCCTTTTACGACGAGCTCGCGGCGGCCCTCAAAAGGGACGGGCTCGACCCGGACGCTCTCCTCGAAGCGGGGGGCTTCGGGCCGTTCATCGTCTATACCTTGGACGCGAGGGGGCTTAACTACGCGAGCCTTCCGAAGGGGGTTATAAAGTTTCACTCGTACCCGGACGGGCCGAGGACCGCCTTCGAGGAGCACCTGGTGGAGTCCGTGCTCTACGCGCACGGCGAGGACGGGAAGGCGCACGTCCACTTCACCCTTTCGCCGGAGCACGTCGATACCGTGAGCGCGTACCTTGCCGGGGTGAAGGGGCAGTACGAGGGCGGGACGGCGGAGATCGAGATAAGCTACTCGGTGCAGAGCCCTTCGACGGATACGATAGCGGCAGCCATGGACGGCGGGCCGTTCATCGACGACGCGGGGAAGCCCGTGTTCAGGCCGGGCGGGCACGGCGCGCTCATAGGGAACCTCGGCGCGCTTGGCGCGGACGTGGCGTTCGTGAAGAACATAGACAACGTCGTCCCCGACAGGCTCAAGCCCGGGACCGTCCTCTACAAGCGCGCGCTCGGAGGGTATCTCCTCAAGCTGAGGGAAATCCTGTTCTCGACGATAGAGGCGGCCAAGCAGGGCGGCAAGGGGAAGGTGATAGAGGGCGGGCTCAGGCGTCTTTCGGATATGGGGCTCCGCGTGGACGTCCCGGAAGGGGCGGGCACGAAGGCTATCGTCCGGGCCCTCCGGAGGCCCATAAGGGTGGCGGGCGTCGTGAGGAATACGGGCGAGCCCGGCGGGGGGCCGTTCCTCGTCCGGAGGCCGGACGGTAAGATCGCGCCGCAGATCGTCGAATCCGCACAGGTGGACATGACCGTCCCCGAGGAGAGGGCCGTGTGGGAGTCTTCGACGCACTTTAATCCCGTGGACATGGTGTGCGCGCTTACGGACGAGAGCGGAAAGCCTTATGACCTTTCGCGCTTCGTCGATCCCGAGGCGGCGTTCATATCCGTCAAGTCGAAGGACGGGAGGGAGCTCAAGGCGCTCGAGCTGCCGGGCCTCTGGAACGGTGGGATGGCGTTCTGGCACACGGTGTTCATAGAGGTGCCGGGCGCGACGTTTAATCCCGTCAAGACCGTGTTCGATCTCCTTCGTCCCGAGCACCAGCCGGGCTAGATTCGGCCGGGCTATGCACGGAAACGTAATGGGTATATTATTAGGGCATCACCCGCGGCGGGAATCCTTCGGACGGAGGCGCCGAATGCCCACGAAACGTTACGAAAAGGAAGTCGTTTACGTAGACCCCGACTACATGGATCTCGTGCCGGGGTTTCTCCAAAGCAGGCGCTCGGAAGTCGGCAGGATAAGGGACTGTCTCCTGAATGGGGATTTCAAGGAGGCGCAGAGGCTCGGGCACGGCATGAAGGGGGCGGGCGCGGGCTACGGCTTCGGCGAGATAAGCTCCATCGGGAAGCGCATCGAGTTCGCCGCCAGGGACGAAGACGCGGCCGCCATAGAGGACGCGCTGGTCAGCCTCGCGGATTACCTGGCAGTGGTGGAAGTCGAGCCCGGCGAGCCCGGGTAACTTCGCCGAAAATTCCTTTCCTTATTCACTCGAATATAGATATTGGTTAAAATTCCCGTATGCCCGATCCGGATAAATCTTCTTCGCTCGAAATACCCGTCGTTATCCCCGAAGCCCTTTCGGGAGTGGCCGAGCTGTACACAGAGGCGCTCCGCGTGCTGGAGGAGATGTACGAGGCGCAGCGCACGGGGAACATGACGCTCAGCCTCGAAAAGAGCAAATGGCAGGAGATTACGGGGGGCCTCGTCCAGGGCGAGGCGTGGCTGCTCGACGACGGGGCGAAGGGGACGTACCGGGTAGGGGTGCAGGAGCTTGCGAAGGGCATATACGATCTTTATCCGCTGTGCGCACGGGACGGGAGGGACGAGGTCGAGCTCGTGCTCGGCAAGGTGTTCGCGCCGGTGGGGCAGGAGGAGACGAGCTACGCCGGGGCGGCCGGCGTCGCAAACTGGTCTTACGGGCCGATGATAGCGGAGTACGACGGGCACGCACGCACGCTCGCGGAGGAGCTCCTTAAATCGTGCGGGTACAAGGTGTTCTCGCTGCCGAAGTCGTTCCCCGAAATGAGGTGTCTCGACGTGTTCCTTCTGTCGGGTGCGCTTAATCTTACACACAAGCCGATATGCGTCTTTTATTCCGGCGGCAGCAAGGAGAACGTGTCGTCGCTTTCGCACATGACGGTGTTCATAAACCTCTATGCGGCGAGGTGGAAGGCGATGACCGAGAGGCTAGCCTCGAAGTACATCACCGGGGCGGGCGCGCTCGAATCGCTCACGGAGGACGAGGCCGCGCGGCTGCTTCTGCTCTGGCTCCGCGGGCACGACATAGGGCATTTCGTCGGGGCCGACAGGCTCTCGAAGTCGATGTCGGAGCAGGACAGGGACTACATGATCCTCCACGAGCTCAAGTCCGACATGATCGCGCTCTATAACCTGAAGCGCCTTGCGGGCGTTATCTTCCCCGAAGAAAACCTGAAGACGGTTTACCTCGCGGCCGTCGCCGAGATGCTGAGGTATATAAGGCGCGGCGGGTGCGTACAGCATCCCGACACCGGGTCGGCCTACCTGGCCTACAGGCACATGAGGGACACGGGGGCCATAAGGCCCGAGCCGTGGGAGGGGAAATTCCTCGTGGACGTGGAGAGGTTCGGGCAGGTGGTGGAGGAGTTTACCGTGTCGCTGGTGCAGCTCTTCGCCGAGGGGAATTCGACAAAGGCGAGGGGGTTCGTCAACAGCTGGGGATGGCTCGGCGTCGAGGAGGACGACGGGCTCCCGCGCGGGTGCCCCGAGGAGCTAAGGCGCATGATAGCCGACGATTCGATACCGCATTATCTCGATTACGATTTCAAGCAGAGGATAGGGTAGGGCGGGGCGGGTTCTCAATCCATATAAGATATATACCTAATAGATATTACCGCTGAAATATCCTTTCGATATATTTTTCAATTCCTTTTCGATCTCGGGCTTGTGACGGAATAGCCGGAGCGATTCCGCGGCCGCTATTTTAAGGAGCGAGAGGGCGAGTTTTCTCCCGGGGTTTTCTTCCGCGAAACGGGTCGCGCGCGAGACGTCCGGGTCGGGCCTCAAAAGTCCCGAGGCCAGGGCGTACGGCCCATCCGGGGTAGACAGTCCCGAGGCCGTGAGGAGTGAGAGCAGGCGGAGCGCTTCGGCGTACGCGCCCTCGTAGAGGAGGAGAAGGCGGAGCTTCTCTTCGCGGTCCATTGTTTTCACGCGCTTCCCGCGCCTGAGCGCGTCTATCCCGGCGAGCCGTTCCGATAGATGCGCCGTCCAGAGGGTGTAAGCCGATCCGGCTTCGCCGCCCGCGCGGCCTGCCTTGCGGGACTCGGTGAGGGTACGGAGAAGCGCTTCGGCCTCGCGGAGCGTGCCGGACGCGCCCCGGGCGGGGCCCACTGAAAGCGGATGGATGTCCACGCGGACCTGACGGACCTCGTAATCGGCGAGCATTTCGTGGAGCTCGCCGGGCTTGTCGCGCTCGAGGCCGGCTATGAGCTCGTCGATGAAGGCTTCCCTTTCCTCGTCCGTGCGCCTGGTGTCCTCGCCGGTGGCGCGCCCGACGCCCATGCCTATCTGCTCGGTGACGAACGGGTCGGACGAAAGGTATGCGAGGAAGAGCGCGACGCCGGCGTTGTCCCCGTCGCCGAGCTGTGAAAAAACGGCGGCGACTTTAGCGCGGACTTCGGCATCACCGATATTCCGCGAGAGGTAGAGCGCCGCGAAGTAATGATACGCGTGGGCGCTCGCGAATTCGTACGCCGCGCCGCTTTCGCGGAGGGTTTTTGACTTCAGGAAAGCGTCGATTATATCTTCGGGCGCGGCTTCCGGCGCGTGCGGCCGAATGAGCCCGGCGAGCTCTTCCTTATCCACCGCGCGTCCGCCGCCTGTGAGCCTCGAATATGCCAGCGCCGACAATACTGCACTGTAGAGGGCGAACTCTGCGCCGGTGCTCCCCTCCCTGAGCGGCTTTGTGACTGCATATTCGTAGTAGTGCCCGTAGGAGCTCCCCGCCTGTCCGCCCGTATCCGCCGGGACGGAGCTTTCGAGTATGGTGAGTACGAAGACCGGGTATGACGGGACGAGGTTCTTCCCGAGGACGGCGTCCACCACGCCCCGCGCCTTTTCGCCGAGCGACGCCGCTTCGTCAGGGTCGCCCGTCCGTAGGGCTACCCATTTGCGTATGAGCTCGTCCCTGGCCTCGCGGCCCATCTCGGCAATCGAGAACGAATTCTCGCAGGACGGGTATGGGTGTGAAGCCGTGAGTATCGCGAGCGCGAATTCTTCGTGTAATGCCCGGGCAAGGGCATCGGGATTGAGCTCACCCGCCGGGGCGAGGTCGAAATTGTCGAAGAGGATCACACGATTCTTCGCTCCGGGGCCGTTAACTATCGCCGAGCTTTCGGCGGTGTACTGCGCCTCGGCTGCGGCGCGGGCGGCTTCGGATACGTCGCCGGGATTCTCTACGAGAGCTTCCCTGCCGTCGATGTAGACGGGGAAGAATCCTTCGCCGAGCGCCTTCACCGCCAGCGATTTCAGGAGCGACGTCTTGCCGGAATCCTCGGGGCCCGTCACGACGACCGGGGCCCACGCATGCGCGTGGTCCAGCAGCGACGGCGAGCTTATCGTTCCCGCGCCGCTTCCGAAGGGGGCGAGCCCGGGGTAGACGAAGATCTCGGGGAGCGTGACCGCGCCGCCGCCGGGACGGCCGATCCTGATTCCCGGGTCATCGAGGAAGTTAATAAACCGGCTGCTGAATTCGATTCTAGGCGATGACACGTATGGTTCCCCGGGCCTGATTTTACGGCGTCGCGCGGCTCCGGGGCCTCGCAGGGCCTCCCTGAGCCGGAAATTTATTATACAGGCGGGGCGAGGATGTGTGCAAATGAGGCGGGTGTGGATGGAGATAATTATAGTGCTTAGTGACCGAATATCCCTGGATGCATAGCGACCAGGGGCAGTTTTATACAAAGCGCTCTGCCACAACTTAAGTATGGGCTAGGGCGATATGTCGATCTTATGAACAGGTAGGTTGTTTGTATATCAGACTATTTTTTAGTACGTCGCCCTTTGATTAACCGTAAGTCAATCATTTCTTGTTCGGTCCATCCGATTGAGCCGAGTATTCCCTTTAATAGATTCTCTCCATATCCTCCCCGGTTAGATTGATGAACGGGGATCTCTACGATATCTCGCCCTTTCGAACGGGACGAGTTTCTGTAATAATGCCTTGAACCGGAACTTTTTAATGAGCTCCCAATTGGGATCATTATCCAAAGCCCTTTTGAGGTCAATGGAATTTTTTCCCCGTAGCTGTGACCAAATTTGTTGTTTCTTATATGCCTCTGTCACAGTCGAGTAAGTGTGAAGCCAGATGAGCAGGTATTGGAATTATCACGTCGTCCTTGGCCAATTCTTTCACGCTCTTTGGTTCCTTAAGAATGTAGAACAAGTCATTCTCGGGAATTTGTTCGCCGCGGTCTTTGTACATTGTAATCATATCAATTACGGATTCCAGAGCTTCATTTATTGCTTCTTTCTTCGTGCTTCCCGAGACATGTATACCTGGAAGTCCCGGACAAAAAGCATAATAACTATCATTCGTATCCTTGCGAGTTGTTACCCTCACAACGAATACGGTCATATGATCACACATGACTGCCCCCTTTGAGTTACCAGTTGTATTATCCGCCGCTATGGTTAAATATACCTCACTTCTACCACATTCGTACTTGCACTGTCAAGACGATTGCACCTATATCGGATACGGTGATAAGGCCAAGATTCTCCCGTGTAATTAAAGAATACGTTAGAGATCGCATCACGAGAAGTGGCGAAATATTCATAGCATTGACAGAAAGTTACACGCAGCCTCGGTCCGTCCGGCTCAATATGACCGGTTATTCGAGCTGGAATCCGCAAGTTGTTCATAAGAGAACGTGCAGCATGCATGTGCAACCATAAGGGTGACATAGTTCGTTTCCCGCGCTATTTTCTATCGGGCGGAGGGGGTATATAATGAGGGTGAAGGCGCGGCGCACGTGGAGCGCGTGTGCATAATTATACGAGCGGGCCGGGAAGGCTCGCCGGAGGATGCGATGAAGACCATACTATTCGCGGCGATTATACTCGCGGCGGCGTCCGTGACGGCCGGGGCGTGGGAGAGCGTTAGGAATCTCATATACATCGAGCCGGCCGGCGTCGAGAACGAAATCGAAGACTACGATTCAGTAGAATACATAACCGGGAAGAGCGAGAGGCACTACAGGCAGGCGTGGACGCTCCTCTACAACGAGGATACGTACGTCGGCCAGTGCATGAACGCGCTCAAGGACCAGGCGGCGCTCGTCGGCGGGAATTCCGTCCTGAACGCGACGTGGACACTGAGGCGCGAATACCCCGAGAACTGGTACACGGTCGTGTGCCAGGGGCTCGCGGCCTGGAGATATTGATCCCGTATACAGCATAAAAATCGATTTGCCCGGGGCGGTCGCCGTACGGTTTCCTCACCGGCGGCGGGGGGAGAGTTGCGCGCGGCCGGGGACGGGCTTTCGCATAAATGGGAAAGTATATATAATTATCGCTTTGGCCGGAGACTACTCCGCGCTGAAACGGGGGGCAGCCGGGTTACCGTGAAAGTTACAGCGGGTTAGCCGTCCTGCCGCGATCAGCCGGTATTCAAGGAGGGCAGACTTTGGACAACGGGGATTCGAAGCCGCTTGCGGAGCTCTTCGGGAGCGATACACAGGGGAGGCTCATTTTCGATCTCGTGAGGGCCATCGTGGCCGACCGGATGAAGATTACGGCGCTCGAAGACGTAATCGTAGCCAGGGGAATTCTAAGCAGGGAAGATCTCGACGAGCGGTACAAGGAGCTTTTGAGCTCGACGTCGGACGAGGTGATAAACGACGTTCTCCGCGAATTCGGAAAGGTGGGATAGCCGGGTGCGATCGCGCCGCCCGCGAAATCAACGCTTCGCCCGGAGCCGGGCGAATGTTATTCTGATAACGTTCCACGATTACACGACACGAGGACGCGCGCAGGGCGCGGGAAGAAAGCCGGCGGGACCCACGGCGGCGAGGGAAATCGTTTAAACGGAGAAATGAATATGAGGACGGTGTTACTTATACTGGCGGCGGTGGCTCTGGGGGCGGGCGTTTCGGCCTGCAAGAAGTCGGGAGACACCGGGGGCGGGAGCGGCGACTTCCGGAATACGAAGTGGGGAATGACGAAGGACGAGGTGAAGGCCTCGGAGAAGCTTCCGCTTTCGGACGAATTGCCGGAGGCCGTCACGTACGTCAGCGAGCTGGGCGGCGAGCCCGCGATAATAGGGTACGTCTTCAACAAAGAGGGGCAGCTCGTAAGGGCCGGGTATCTCGTGGACGACGAGCGGATTCCGCCCGGGGACTACGTGGCCGCGTTCGAGAAGGCCAAGAAGGATATGGGGGTCAGGCTCGGGATGCCTTCGACCGACCGCATGCTGTGGACGAGCGGCGTTCAGGACGTGACGGATCCGGAAAAGTTCGGCGAGGCGACTTGCGATGGCAAGATGAGATATATCGCCGGATGGGCCAACGAGAGGACCGCGATTAACCTTACGCTCGACGGATACGAGGGAAAGTGCAGGCTGGCGGCGATGTACGACAGCATAGATTTTTACGTCCTGCCGGTCATATTGGAAAAGAGCAGTGAGAAGTCCGCCCGCCCGACGCCGGGGCCCGAGGCCGAGTGAGCGCCTGTAAATGAGCCGCATGTGCGCCGAAAGATTGAATTCCGGTGCGGCAGCCTATATAATCACTATTCACGGCGGCATACCCGCGGATTTTTCCGGCGGGAATCCGGGCCGCCCGATGGCGGGAGAGCGGCAATGGGGAGCCTGCCGAAAGCGCCGATGATTCAGTATAAAGTAGAAAATATCACCCTCACCGACGACGAAAAGTCGTTCCTCATAGATTTGACCATAGAGCTCGAGGATTACGAGTCGGACCCCGTTTTTATATCGCTGTCGTTTCCGCTCGCGAACGATTCGGGGGACGTCGAGGACATAAAGGACAAGGCAGTCCTTCACGCAAAGGGCCTTTTGAAGAAGGTGCTCCTCGAAGACGCGCAGAGGGATTTGTTCTAGGGAGGCGGGTGGCTGCGGACCGTCTCCTTACGAGATTTTCCTGCTTTTGATTCTGTTGAATCCGACTGTGAAACAGTATTCGCTTGCAGGTACGAAGTCGAACGAGATATTCTTGTATTCTACGGTTTTCCTGATCGTTTTCGTGGTTATTCTGATTTTGGGCAGGTTGTTCGCATGGCAGAAGGTAACTATATATGGCAGCTCCGGGATGTGGTCAGGGTAGTAGTCAGACCACTTGACTTCAACCGCCCACAAGAATTTTCTATCCGGTCCCAAGGACACAAGATCGACCTCGCCCTTGTCCCACCTCGCATAATACAATGGACCGTCTGACTGGTCCTGAAACCACTGAGAGAATACAGCCGTCTCCACGAGCGGCCCCATAGCCCGATCATCGTCCTTTATGGGAGAAAAGAGAGCGGCTCTTATAGAGGGGTTGGTAAGATATACCTTGAAATAATTCGCCCGTTTGAATTTTTTCCCGGAGCGGTCCACCCTGTGGATTATGCGTATGAGAAAAGCCGCCTCCAGGTATTCGAGATATTTTTTGATGGTATTTTTAGCGACGCCGGATTTTCTCGAGAGCTCTTCGAGGGAGATTTCGTTCGCAGTATTCAGGGCAAGGGTTGTAAATAGATAGTAGAGTTCCTGTATGTCCTGAATACCGTAGAGGCTCGGAAGATCCCTGAGAAGCACTTTGTCTATGATGTCACTCTTGATGAAGCGGGTGGGGTTCTCTTTGATCTCGCCCGACAGCACGACCTCGGGGTAGCCTCCGTAATTGATGTAATCTACAAATTTTCTGTTGAATGAGTTTATGTCTGAAGACTGATAGTGGCGCACAGAACGCTCTTCCATGTTTACGAGCCGGGTTTCTCCCGATAGTAAAAGGTATTCATAGAACGTCAGCGGGGGCAGAAGGAAATCAGTGAATCGACCGGCTCCGGATTCGTTGCTTTTGAGTTTTAAGGCCGCCGCAGCCGAGCCGGAAGCCACAGCCTTTATGTACGGATAATCATCTACGATCTTCTTGAGGTGTATTTCCCAGTTCTTTAGGTACTGGATTTCATCGAAGAAAACGTAAACGGGCGTTGCATTGACATCGACGGCGCTTGTCTCGGAAAATAACTTTATGAACTCCTCGAGACTAAGGCCGTTGTATACGGGATGGTCTACTGGAAAATAGACGATTTGACCGGAGGGAAATCCCTCTTGTATGAGTCTTTCTATCGTATGATGAATCATTACAGTCTTCCCCACGCGTCGGGGGCCCATGAGTATGACAGCCCTTCTGACGGTGCGGTTTTCGGCGAGTGGGTAAAAAAGATCGAGGTATTCTCTAGGTTTCAGGTTCTTAAGGAAAAGGGGCAGTGAATCTTTTGATTTCCACCATGGATTCTCGACATTTATTCTTTCGATCAGTTGTTCTCTTTCGACGGATTTCATTGTTGCTCACATAAGATTAATAATATGATATTAATATATCGTATGCCGCAATAGAGTCAAGATGTTAATCTTATATAGGGAAATTTGTCAAAATTTTTGTAAGTGCCGGAATTCTTTCATAAAATCCTCGTTAAATATATTGACGTTCGCCCTATTTCATTGTATAACAGCGTTTTTTTCTAAAAACCGGTAAAACACTAAAAAGCTTAAAACCTCCTGTAAAGATTACAGGAGGTAGGTATGGGTTTTAATTTAAGGCTCAATATTCGGATGGATTTTCTTATGCGTCTGAATTTGTGTGATGTTATTACGCTCATACGCGATTTATTGATCACCAATCACTCGGTAAAGAATATCCCGAAGCCGGAGCAGGAGCAGGTTCTGTCGGCATTCATGAGCCTCGTCGTGAATAACGCGGCGCTCGAGTTTTCGGGGCGCTGGAACCTATTGTCTATAATCCGGAAGAGCATCGAGTCGTCGGGTATGTCCGATTGGAATACCTGTGCCAGAGTCGCGGCGCTCGGAGTGGGTCCGACGCGGTAAAGTCCGACGACCGCATTAACTCTCTGTCGGACTCTAATTCTGGATACCACCTGTCTTTGTTCGTTGAGGCGCAGGGCTGTTACGGCATAGGGCGCTGTTTTATAGAATCTCCGGGGCTTATGAAGGGGTTGTGCGGGAGCTTTTTGTAATGCAGTTGATAGGGGTTGACGGGTATGGTGTCGCGCGACAGGTTCCGGAGCGTTATGGATGTGGTTACGAGCAGATAAAGCACGAGAATGGAGACGCGGAAGAGCCGCCCCGGCCTGACGCCGCCCGGGTACGTGTCCGCGAGAAGGACCTCGGCCACGAGAAACGAGGAGAAGAGGACGGACTGCATCATGTGGAAGCCCGAGCTGTAGGCGTTGAGCGTGGCGACGGCGAAGACGATGTAGACGGACGAGAGGCAGAAGAGGAGCGCATTCGTGCGGCTCCTGTCGCGGAGGGCGGCCCACGCCGAAAGCGGGAGGAAGAGGGACATGCCGGTGCTGAAGAATTTATAGAGCACCAGTCCCGGGGGAGAGAAGAAGAAATGCCTTTTCAGGTTCGACATTCTCAGCAGCGCCTCCATGCTCGAAAACCCCGTAACCAGGTTGAGGCAGAGGAAGGGGAGAGTGAGACCTGCGAGCGCGAGAAACAGTTTCCTTATATCGCGGGTATATATAAGATATATAATAAAGCCTATGGCATAAATGCCGGCTGTGTATTTGAACAGAAGCCCGGCGCTCATGACGAGGGCGGCGAGGAACGCTCCCCTGCCGTATACGTAGAGGACTACGCCCAGCGTGAAGAAGATGGCGGCCGTCATGTCGTCCTGCTCGCCGGCGGCGACGTTGAGGTTCGTCCCGGCATAGAAGGCGAATATGAACAGCGCCGCCGCCGTGACGCGGGGAGGGAAGCACTTCCGGCCGATAGCGTACTGGAGGCCGAAGAGCAGGGCGAAGGCGGCGAGGTTAAAGGCCTTGAGGCCGTAGACGCCGAATATCTCGTAGAGCCTGTACCATGCGATCGATCCGACGTAGGTCTTTACACCGGGGAGGATGAGCTTAACCTGACTGCCCGGCTTTTCGAAGAATGCTTTTCCGTGTGTGAGGGGGAGGTTTACGTCGTAGTAGACGCGCTCGCCGGAGTAGAGGATGAAGGCGAGCTTGAAGGCGAGGGCGAGGAGGAGTATGTATGCCGCGAGGCGTCTTCCCCCGGGGGCGTTCGGAGAGTCGTCGAGTTCTTTCATGGCGTCGTGTGCATGGACCTGTGTACTATTTTAGTAGGTGGCGCGGATTTAAGAAAGGGGGAATAGAGGACTTTAGTGATGAGCGTGCGCAGGAGGAATCGATATGGGTGCGAGGGGCCTCTAATAGTACAGAACGCCGCCGCGGGGGAGGGTTGGGGCGGCGGAGGAGGGAGACCGGCGCCCGGGGGGGAGCGCCGGAGAAAAATTCAGATCGAGGAGTCGCTAAAATGATAGACCGTATTTCTTACATAACCGTCGCTCCGGAAGCGATGGAGGCTTTCGGCGGCGGGCCGAAGTATCTGGGTACTTCGTCTATAGAGCGCAAGCTGCGGTATATGGTGGAGCTCAGGGTGTCGCAGATAAACGGATGCGCGTACTGTGTGGACCTTCACTCGAAGCAGCTCCGGAAAGAGGGGGAGACGGAGCAGAGGATCGACTGCCTCCCGGTTTGGGATGAGGTGACGTTTTACACCGGCAGGGAGAGGGCGGCCCTGGAATGGGCCGAGGCCGTTACACGCGTCGAGGCTACGCGCGTGCCGGATAATGTATACGAGCGTGTGAGCGAGCACTTCAGCGAGAAGGAGCTCGTCGATTTGACGCTCGTAGCGGCCAACATGAATTTTTGGAACAGGATCGCTATAAGCTTCAGGAGGCAGCCGCCGGGGAGGAAGGGGTGAGGGTGGTTTCCGACGCAGCAAGACCGGAGATTCATTGTACGGTTCGCACGGTTCATGGTTAATGCGGCGAGGCCGCTACGTCGGGTGTCGGCGGACACGGTCCGCCTTTTTCTAAGGGGGGATGGAAAGCAAAGGCTGGATTCCCGATACAAGCACTCTGGAATGACAAATCATAAAAGACTAAAAACGAGATCCTGAAACGAGTTCAGGATGACGAAAATGAGGTGATTCCTCGCGTGCTCGGAATCGTTGGGAAGACAATATTATCGTTGGGAAGACAATATTAAGGTAGCCCTCACCTTAGTCCTCTCCCTTTCATAAGGGGGAGGAAAGAAGAAATGCGGATGCTATGATCCGGCCGAGGTGGATTTGAGGTGCCTTACCCTCGGCGGCTCGGGGAGCTTCAGTTTGTATGACGGGACCAGGTGCTTGAGCATGCGGAGGATCGTTTCGTTGGGCGCGCCGGATTCGGCAAGGCGTATGAGGTTCTTCACGTCCTCGACGTATTCCCTCCCGAAGTGATTCCCATCGTTGGCTATGAATATCTTCTTCCGGGTCGTCATGGTCGTCCCTTCCTCGGCCGTCAGTATCTCCTCGTAGAGCTTTTCGCCCGGGCGGAGCCCCGTGAACACTATGGGGACGTCCTTGTCGGGCTCGAGACCGAAGAAGTGTATGATGCTCCGTGCGAGGTCCACGATCTTCACGGGCTCGCCCATGTCGAGGACGAACACCTCGCCGCCCTTTCCGAGGGCGCCCGCCTGGAGGACGAGATATACGGCCTCGCTTATGCTCATGAAGTAGCGGGTCATATCGGGGTGCGTCACGGTAACCGGGCCGCCGCGCCTTACCTGGTCGCGGAATATAGGAATCACGCTCCCGCGCGAATCGAGGACGTTTCCGAACCTGACGGAGACGAACTCCGTCCGTCCCCTTACCTCGCGGAGCATGTTCTCGGACACGCGCTTCGTCGCCCCCATGACGCTCGTCGGGTTCACGGCCTTGTCGGTGGAGATGAAGATGAATTTCCGGACGCCGTACCTGACTGACAGGAGCGCCGTCACCTTCGTCCCTTCGATGTTGTTGAGCACCGCCTCGCGCGGCGTGCTTTCGAGGAGCGGCACGTGCTTGTAGGCGGCGGCGTGGAAGACGACGTCGGGCAAGTGGGCGTCGAATATCGCCTCCATCGCGACGCGGTCCTTCACGTCGGCGATCAGGGAGACGGTCTTTACCTTGTGGAGCTTCTCGTTCATCTCCTGGTTTATGAAGAAGAGCTCCGTGTCGCCGACGTCGACCATTATGAGGAGCGCGGGCTCGAAGCTCGAGACCTGGCGGCAGAGCTCGGATCCTATCGACCCGCCCGCTCCCGTCACCATGACGCGCTTGCCTTTAACGTACGACGCGATGCTCTCGATTTCGCCGCTTACGGATTCGCGGCCGAGGAAGTCCTCGGACGTTACCTCCTTGAAGTCCCCGAGCGTCACCTTGCCCGAGAGGACGTCCGATATGCCGGGCATGATTTTTATGTGAGGGATGCCCGCCTTCCTCGCGTGCTCGACTATGGCCGTAACCTGGGACGACGTCGCCGAGGGGATGGAGATAATCAGCCCCTCTATGCCGAGCTCCTTCACCAGATGCGGCATGTCGGCGGACGAGCCCACGACACGTGTGCCGCGTATGATGCTGCCGAGCTTTCCGGGGTCGTCGTCTATGAAAGCGACGGGGATGTAGGGCGTAGCGCCGTTGGCCGTCTTGAGCTCCTTCAGCAGCCGAACGCCGGCGTTGCCCGCGCCGGCTATGAGGACCTTCATGCCCGAGGGCTCGGACATGCCGGACGAGTAGAACATGCGGTAGCCGAACCTGAGCCCGGTCGATGCGAAGACCGTCAAGAGAAAGTCGATGAACACGACGGACCTCGGGTAGCCCTGCATGAACGCGAGGTCTCTCGCGACGAGGCCGACGAGCGCGAGGAGCGACGCCGAGACGAGCGACGCCTTGAGCACTACTATCGTATCGTAGACCGAGAAGAATCTGAACGAGATTTTGTAAAGCTTGTATCCCCAGAAGACTATGAACTTGGCGGGGACGTAGAGGGCGGCCAGGATGAGCGCCTGGCGGAGGTAGGAGCCGTCCAGGCCTCCCAGGCGTATCCAGTAGGACGCCAGGAATATCGCCGCGAAGAGCGGGAGCTCGACGACGGACGATATGATGGCTTTGTGTCTGTAGTATTTTTCGGCGTATCCGAGGAGCATGTCCCTTAGCATCTGATTACCTCCCGTATGGTTCTGAAAATGATCTTCATGTCGGACCTGAAACCCATATCTCTCAGGTATTGCCGGTAGAGTGCTATCTTTTCGGGAAGGACGACGCTCGTGTACGCTTCCTCGGCGTCGGGGTAGCGCGCGAGCACTTCTTCCTCGTTCCTGAATTCGAGCGCGGCGTAGTCCGTTATGCCGGGGCTGATTTCGAGGATCGCGGAGTAGTCGTCCCTGAATATGTCGGTGTATTTCCTGACCTCGGGGCGCGGGCCTACGAGGCTCATGTCGCCCCTGACGACGTTCCATAACTGTGGGAGCTCGTCGAGCTTCCACTTCCGGAGCGTCCGCCCGAGGGGCGTTATGCGGGCGTCGCCCGAGGACGTGACGGCCGGGCCGGACTTGTCCGCCCCCGTCACCATAGTCCTGAACTTGTAGAGCTTAAAGGGCCTCCCGCGCCTTCCGACGCGCTCCTGCGCGTAGAAGACGGGGCCCGGGCTTCCGGCCTTGACGAGCGCCGCTACGATAAAGAGGAGAGGCGAGAGGGCAAGGAGCGCAGGGACCGATACCGCGAGGTCGAGCGCCCTTTTGCCGTACCCGGCGTAGAATCTCCGCCCGTTATTTGCTGAACTTTCTCGAGACATCCGTTACGCACTCCGAAACGTAGTCGACTTCCTCGTCGCTCATCCCGGGATAGACGGGGAGCGAGACGATGCGCTCGTAGAGCCATTCGGCCCCGGGGAAGTCGCCCGGGGAGTATCCGAATTCGTTCCTGTAGAACGGGTGCATGTGAAGCGGTATGAAGTGAACGCTCGTACCGATTCCCCTGGCGGAGAGCTCCTCTATGAAACGCGCGCGGTCTATCGTGTGGGCGTCGGGGTCGACGAGGAGGGGGAAGAGGTGATACGACGTTTCGCGGCCGGGGACGAGCGTGGTCGTCGAGAGGCCTGGGGAGCCTGAAACAGCGTCCGAATACCTCTCGCATATTTCCTTCCTCCGCCGGGTCATGGCGTCCAGCTTTGCGAGCTGCGCCAGCGCAAGGGCGGCCTGGATGTCCGTCATGTTGTACTTGTATCCGGGCTCTATCACTTCATAGAACCAGGAGCCGCCGCGGGAGTATCTCTTCCACGCGTCCTTCGAAATGCCGTGGAGCCGGAGGACGCGTATCCTGTCTGCCCACTCTTCGTTTTCGGTCGTGACCATGCCTCCCTCGCCGGCGGCGAGCGGCTTAGTCGCGTAGAAGCTGAAGCACGTCATGTCGCCTATGGCGCCGACCTGCTTCCCGCCGAACGAGGCTGGGAGGGAGTGGGCGGCGTCTTCTATGACGCGGAGGTTACGGCTCTGCGCGAGGCTCATGACGCCGTCCATGTCGCACGGCTGGCCGCCGTAGTGGACAGGGATTATCGCACGGGTCCTGGGCGTCAGGGCGCGCTCGGCGGCCTCGACGCTCATGTTGCCCGTTTCCCTTTCGACGTCTACCAGCACGGGCCGACCACCGAAGTAGCAGACGACCTCGGCCGTGGCGGTGAAGGTCATCGCCGGGACTATAACTTCGTCGCCTGCCTCGAGCCCGGCGGCTCTCAGCGCCAGGTGGAGCGCCGCCGTGCCGGAGCTTACGGCGACCGAGTGCGACGCCCCGGTGTAGGCCGAGAATTCGTTTTCGAATCTCACAGTCCGGGGGCCCATGGTGAGCCAGCCCGATCTCACGGTGTCGAGGACCTCGGATATCTCGTCCTCGGTGATGTACGGGCGGTGGAACGGTATTTCCATCGTTTTATGCTTCGTTTGAGCCCTGCTCATGAACGCGGCTCCTCCTTCGGTAAGCTGAATTTTCGGTCGGTTTAAAACGCGGCCTGCGGTGGTTACTGGACGGCGCGCCTGCCGAGGTCGAGCGCGAGCTCGTACATGTAGCGCCCCTCGTAGGACGTGAAGACGCGCTTTACGCCGAACCCCATTTTCTTGTAAAAGTTAATTACCTTCTCGTTCCTGTGCCTGTCGGTCGTGAGGACGACTTCGCCCGCTCCCATCCTCGCGGATTCTTCGAGAAAGGCGTCCAGGAGCTGCTCGCCGATCTTCCTGTTGTGGAATTCCGGCAGTACCGCGATCGACGAAAGCAGCGCCGAATCGCTGCCGCCGTGGGAAGAGGACGAGGGGTACGTAAGCGCGCGCCTCGCGAGCTTCGCGAGCACGGCGGGGTTCTTCACAACGCGGCCGAGCGAGCCGAGGACCAGCCGCGGCCATCTTTTCCTGAACGTCCGCCTGAAGTAGGAGGACGGGTCGATGACGCCGACGGCGAATCCGACCGTCCTCCCGTCCTCGACGTCGACGAGGCAGCACCCGTTCTCGTCCGTGAGGAAATCCGTGTAGAACGTCCTTAAAAAGGATGGTCCGAGCGAGCTCAGGAAAAAGCCGTCGAAGCCGCTCATGTGTATCGTGACGATGTCGCCCAGATCGTCGGGTAACGCTTTCCTGATCATTTTGGAACCTCCCGGCGGAGCGCGGCTGATGTTTGTATCGCGTCCGCCCGAGCCGGCCGCCGGATGTGCTCGACGAGCCTTCCGGCGAGGAGCTCTATGTCGTGATTTTCTTTGAGGAACCGCGTGCCGCACGCGACCATTTCGTTTCGTTCTTCGCAGCTCATCGAGGCCACGCGTGAGATTGCGTCCGCCATCCCTTCGGGATCGTCGTGGGGGGCCTCGACGCACGAGCCGCTTTCGAGTATCGCGTGGCGTACGGGCGAGGCGTAGATTATCGGCGCGCCGGAGGAGAGGTAGTCGATTATCTTGTTCGGAAAGCCGTAGCTCGCCTTCTTTTCTATGAGCACGAATGCGGATGCGGTTTTCAGGAATTCCAGGAGCTCGCCCTTGGGCATGGGCGGTATGAATTCGACGTTGTCGGCGCCGATGTCGCCCGCGAGGGACTTCAGGCTGTCAGTCCGGACGCCGCCGCCGACGAGCGTGAACCTGACGTCGTCCCGGCCCCTGTCTTTCAGTATCCGCGCGGCCTTTATGACGGTGTCGAGGGGATAAATGGGCTGGAACGACCCCGCGTAAACCACCCGGAACGTTCCCCCGGAGGCGGGGGCAGGCATGGACGGCGGAGTGCCGTCGAGCCTGATTCCGGGTGGCAGGAGGATGGTTTTGTCTTCGTATCCGCGGCTTTTGAAATAGTTCCGCGCTTCGTCCGTGAGGCAAATTATCTTCTCGGCCTTGCCGTAAAACCAGGTCATCGTTTTTCCGACCGTGATGTAGACGGGATGCCGCTCGGTCATCTTGCCGGACGTTACGAACACCTCGGGCCAGAGGTCGCCGATGTCGATGAAGAATCGCGCGCCGAGCCTCCTGGCGGTGGCGTATGCCGAGCCGACGGAGAAGGGGTGCGCGACGGTGCCCATGACGACGTCGGGGACGATTCCCTTCCGCGAGAGGCCGCGCGCTATGGCGTAGCTCTTCCGGGCGTAGTCGGCCATGTTGAGGACGCGCCGCCAGTCGTTGTGAAAGTATCCGAAAGTGTTCATGCGGACGTAATTCACGCCGTCCACCGTTTCGATCGTGTACGGCCCGTCAACGTCCCTTATCCGGCTCTTCAGCATGTGGCTGAAGTTGGACGAGAAGATGTAGACGCCGATGCCCTGCCTCACGAGCTCGCGGGCGAGGTTGTAGTGCCTGGTGCTCCCGGGCACTCCGGGGTACGAGGCGTACTGGTTGAACATGTATAGGGTTGTCATATCGTATGTTTATCCCGAAAGACCCGGGCCATAACGACGGCCCGGCTCATTGCTTTAGAAGCTTGTCTCTTACGCCGCCCGTGCGGACCGTGCCCGTCCCGCGGGCGTACCTGCGCATGAGGCCGGCTAATTTTTCGGTTTCCTTCTCGGCCGTATGGTTTTCGACGAAGGTGTATCCGTTCCGGACGAGGTCTTTTCTCAGGTCGTCGTTTTCGGCGATCGTCCTTACGGCGCGGGCTATGGCTTCGGGGTTTCCGGGGGGGACGAGCACGCCGTTTTTCATGTTCTCGATCAGGTAGGGTATCCCTCCCACGTCGGACGCCACCACGGGCAGGCCGTTCGCCATCGCTTCGAGCAGGACCTTTCCCATTCCCTCGGACAGGGAAGGGAGCACGAAGATGTCGCCGCCCTGATAAATGCCGTTCAGCTCGTCTCCGTAGGAGACCTGCCCCAGGAACCGGCAATGGGGCTCTATGCCCAATTCACCGGAGAGCTTTTCCAGCCTCGCTTTCTCGGGCCCGGCCCCGACTACGTGCAGCTCGGCGGCCATGCCGGCGTCGATGAGGAGCCGTATCGCGCGAATGAGATGATCGAGCCCCTTTTCGTGGACCAGCCTGCCTACGTAGACGATCCGGGTCGTTTCTCCCGCCGGCTCTTTATTTACGAAGGTTATGTCGCCGCGCCTGATAAGGTTCGTATAAATCACGTGCCCGTTGTCTTTCCCGTCACCGAGCTCGCTCATGAGGTATTCGCTCACGAAAAAATTCGCGCTGGCCCTTCCGATCAGCCGTTTGAGGCACAACGTATGCATCCGGCCCAGAAACGACATCAGCGGATACAGGCGGTTCCTGTATTTCGACCCTGTTTTGAGTATGTGCTCGGGGTATCCGACGACGTAGGTAAATACCGGCTTCCTGTAATACCTGCATATGGCCGCTATGAAGAAAATGTTCAGGCCGTTCGTACGAAGGAGCGCAGCGTCGCTTCTTTTTACGAGCCCCGCGAATTCGGGGATCATGAACACCGCCTTGTGGAGCTTCCTGAAGTAGTCTACGAAGGAGTCGTGCGGGAACGAAGCCGCGCACTCCATGGCCGGATCCCCGTCGGACAGGAATTTCCTGAATTTCCCGGCATCCTCCGAAGACGCTTCCACGACGGGCGAGCACATCGTGACAGTGCGGCAATGCCCGGAAAGCTCTTTCATGAAAATCGGGAAAGTGTCGTTTGCGAAATACTCCCCCCCGTGTTTGTAGATCTTCGCGTCGTTGACGACCAGCAGTTTCATTTTTTCCATTGGATAAACCTTCCGTACATTTTTATTTCGGCGTTTTTATTTCGCGGCCGGTCCCGCCGGCCGGAGCGCTCAGGTCATGAGCTCTCTTCCGATGAGCACGCAAACGATAACGAGATAGGTGGTCAGGACAATCGCTTTTTTGTAACGGTATTTGTGGAATATCCCCACGCTCGCCAGTACCGCGGCGTAGGGGAAGATCACCAGCCTGTGCCTGGGCTCGTTGATGGCCGGCATAAAAATCATTACCGTGATCATGAACATCGGAAACAGCCACAGCAGCAGGTATTTGAACCTCATGTAGCGGGACTTGATGAATATGAGTGTCCCCACGAAGTAGTAGGGCAGGAGCAGGTACCAGAATATCGTCCCGGGGAACAGGTATTTCCCGCCGCCTTCCCAGTTAAACGGGCTCGGGGCTAAAAGCGCGTGGAAGGTGGAGATGAGGAGTGATTTCGGCCCGTAGCCCTTGATGTGCTGTGTGGAATAATCGAGGTCCTGGGCTATGTCGAACGACCTAGTGGAATATGCGTGCACCGTCTCTCCCACTCCGTCCGACATCAGCTCATCGAACGTGTTGTCGAGCGGGGTGTAGAGGTAGAGTATGAGGATCGAAGCGACTGCCGTGGCCCCGATAAAGAGCTTGTATTTAATCTTGTATTCGCTGTTCAGAAGGACGAATCCGCCCAGCAGGATTACGAACATGAACGTCATATAGAACCGTATGGTCGCGAACAATACGAGGATTGCTACGAGCAGTGCCATCGAAAGCATGCTTTTTCTGGCCTTGCCGACCGTGTAGACGAGAAGAGCCGTCAGAAAGGTGAGAAGCGTGTCCTTCAGGTTGAACGTGGACCAGTAAATCAGGTACGGGTTGAAGATGAGTATAAAAAAGGAAACATTCGCCAGCTTCCTGCCGAAGTTGTTGAGCGCGAACCTGAAAATCAGGAGCGAGGTGAATATGTCCAGGAATATGTTCGAGATTACGGGAACGAGCTTGTCTTCGAGAAGGAGGAAGTGGAGTGCGTCGTAGAGGTGAAAGCCGTAGTTCCTTGTGGAGGTTAAACCGTGGATTTCGTTCAGGCTCAGAAAGACGCCCGACTTCCAGAAGTCGGCTATCTCTTTGGAGTAATCGTAATAATAGAACTCGTCGGGCGTTATAAGGCCGCCCGTGTCGGCGTTCGAGAGCCTGAACGCTACGGCGGCCATGATGCGGACCGCGAGGCCCGCCATGACGTAGACGGTCAGAAAGCGCCTCTCCGCCGCGGGCAGCCCCGCCATGAATACGCACAGGGCCCCGGCCCAGAGCAGGAACCACACGGTCATGATCGCAATATCGGGGGCGAATACTATGACTACGGATAACGCCAGCATCGTGCAGACGGTTACGGGCATTATCACCGATAAGGATTTCTCGCCCGACAGGGCGGTTCGTGCGTACATCTTTTACGGCTCCTTTACCTCGTGCAAAATGAATTTCATCTCTTTTTAAACGTGTACCGCGATACGAGCATCATCGTCCCCACCATCGCGGCCTCGGCGGCTACGAGCGCCCAGGACCCCCCCATGGCCTGCCCGCGCGGGATGAGGACGATGCCGAGACCGAGCATGAATACGACGCCTATGAGCGACGCCAGGTTGTGGTGCCGCTGGTACCCGGTGGCGAGCAGGAGCGTCCCGTATGTGAACCTGAGGAAATAAAGGGGGACGAGCCAGACGATGACCTTGAATATCCCCGCGCTTCCGGAATAGGCGCTGCCGAGCAGAAGCCCCGTTATCTCGGCCGGGAAGAGCGCCCCGATTACGGCCGCCGGGATGCCGAGCGAGAGCATTATGAGCTGGAGCTTCGAATGCGTGCTGTGAAACTGCGCCCGGTCGCGGTGGAAGAGCTCGGAAAAGACGGGGTAGAACGACATGGGTATCAGGAACCCGGCGCTGCAGGCGGTTATCACTATCCTGTAGGGCGCCGAGAACAGCCCCACCTCGTAGCTGCCGAAATACAGGCTTATGAGCAGTATGGGCAGGTACTGGTAGAGCGCCATGAGGGTTCCCGAGAACGTGAAGTGTATGGATTCCCTGATGTGAGACGCCCACACCCCGAGGTCGAAGTCGGGCCTGTACCTGATGCCGAGCTTCGAGAACAAGATAAAGAGAAGCGCGGCCCCGCCCGCCAGGTACGAGAGCGCCCAGACGAGAGCCGCCGTGACCGTGCCCCCCGGGCCGCGGACGAAAAGGAATACGAAGGCCAGAAACATTAACGAGGAAATCAGGTTGCCCCAGACGATGAACCTGAATTTTTCCAACCCCTTCAGCACCCAGTCGGTGTAAAAGGAGTAGCTTATGAGGTAGAGGCCCGCGGCCCCGAAGATGACCCTGTTCGAGGCCGGCATGTCTATAAACAGGAGAGATGCTGTGTATACGGCGAATACCGTAAGGCCCGCCGTTATCCTGAGCGTCAGGAGGGGGTTTATTATTCCTTCGGCCGCGTCCTTGCGCTTCGCGATCTCCCTTATGCCGTACATATTCGTGCCGAGATCGACCGCGAGCCAGAAATACAGCGTTATGGTTTGCGCGAGCGTAAACAGGCCGAAATCGGAAACCCCGAGGGTCCTCGCCAGGTAAATGTTGGATATGAAGAACGCGCCCCTTCCGACGGCCTCGCTTACGACGGACCATCCGAAGTTGGACGCGAGCCTGCGGGTTACGGTTTTCGCGTATCCGTCGCCCGCGGTCTGTTTGAGCCCGAGCGTGGTCATTTGTCCGTTCCCGCCACTTCTCTGTTCCAGGCCCCGGCCTCACCGTCCCGGTAGGGGTTGTAGCCCGCGGCTTTAGCCGCGTATATCCATACGTAGCCGTAGCTGGCGGCAAGCTGTTTGATTAAAGGCTTGAAATCCACCGCCGTCCTGAGCTCCGATTTCCCGCAATCCCCCGTCCTCATCCATCCGGTCCTGGCCCCGGAATCGTTCCAGGGAGCTATAGTGCCGCCGAGCTTCAGGTTGGGATACGCGGCCAGGGATTTCCCGAAGCTCTTGCGCCTGGATGCGACCTTCGATTTCAGGGCCTCGAGCGACCTGCTGCAATAGCCGAGCGAGACCTCCCCGCCGCTCACCACTGTGAGCGCGGACCCGTTCTTCGCGGCGTGGGAGAGCATCCCCTCTATTATGTAAGTGACGGTCCTGTAATCGTCTTCGTCGAACGGGTTGAGCGTTTTCATGGGATTGCCGAGACCGGTGAAGAGGAACCATATAGTGGCGCCCGGATAGGTTTCGTCGGCTATCCTGCCGAGCTCACGCCCTATCTCCCTTAGCCTCTCCTTCACTTCCTCTTTCGTTTTTCCAGTTTTTTCGGCGACGTACGACACCTTGTACGCGTCGTAGTTGTTATAGGTTTCGGGGTCGGCGACGATACCCGGAGAGCCCAGGTCCCTGGCTATTCTCAGCGAAGTCTTCCACATGTCGTAGAAGTCCCCGAGCGCCCCCCATTCGTCGTAGAGGTCCATGCCCCTGATCGAGCTGAAATAGACGTGTTTCGATTCCGGCGAGCCCGCCCTGCCTCCCTCTTCGTAGCCCACGAACCTGTTGAAAAAGACCCAGGGCCATACGGCCGTTCCGTCGGCGCCCTTGAGCTTCGCCACGGCCCCTTTGAAATCCTCGTACTTATACCGCTTCGTGTCGTAGGCCCTGACGAGGGGAACCGCGACGCCGTCGTACGGGGAGCCGTCGAGGGCTCCGAGCCTGCGTGTCCCGAAATCGTTAAGCGGCGCTGTGTAAAACGTCACGAGCAGAATGTATGGCAGTGTGAGTGAAAAGAGCTTCATGTATGCGTGTCCCTCATGTATGTGTGTTCCTCAGCCCTGCTTCCTGGGCCGGCCGCGCCGTTTTCCGTCGCGCACTATTACCGTGGCGGGCGGCCTTCGTGCGAGGGCCGGGCCACCGTGTGCCCTGAACCATTCGAGCGTTTCGGATATGCCTTCCCGGAGCGTGACGGCAGGGGCGTATCCGAGGAGCGCCCGCGCCTTGCCGATATACGAGAAGCTCCGTGACGCCTCGCCCGGACGGGCGGGGGCGAAGTCGATCCTTATGCCTTTCCCGACGAGGTCTGCCACTATGGCCGCGACCTGGAGCACCACCGTTTCGACGCCCGTGCCGAGCTGGAATATTCCTCCGGCCGTTTCTTCGGGGCCCGAATCCAGCGTGAGCTCTATCGCGCGCGTGATATCGTCCGCGTGGACGAGGTCACGCGTCTGGCTGCCGTCGCCGTAGACCGTCAAACGCCCGGTCGAGAGGCCGTCCTTTATGAAGCGCGCGACGACGCTGGATTTGTGAAGGCTCCACGGCCCGTAGGCGTTCGAGAACCTGAGGACCACCGTCTGAAGACCGTACGATGCGTGGTACGCCGAGCAGTAGCCCTCGCCCGCGAGCTTGGCGGCGCCGTAGGGCGATAGCGGGCGCGGCGCGGTGTCTTCCCTCGACGGGGGAGGTGCCGCACCGAGCGGGGCGTTCGACGATGCGAATACGAACATTCCGGCTCCGGCCCTGCGGGCGGCTTCGAGCATGTTGAGCGTGCCCAGGACGTTCACGCCGGCGTCGCCGAACGGGTCGTCTATCGATTGCGGGACGCCCGCCTGTGCGGCGAGGTGGACGACTGCATTCATGCCCCGGCACGCTTCCTCGCACCGGGCCAGGTCTCTAACGTCGCCTTCGACGACCGTTACTTCCGGGTTGTCGAGGCCATGCTCCAACAGCGCCGCTTCGAGATCTGCGGCGCTCCCCGTAGACATGTTGTCGAGGACGGTTACGGCGAAGCGCCCCGTTCCGAGGAGGCGTGCGGCGAGGTTTACGCCTATGAAGCCGCAGCCCCCCGTGACGAGGACACTCTTTTTATCTTGCTGCGTGGTGGGCATGTCAGACGGCCCGTATCTTTCCACGTTTGTCGGCAGCGTCGATATAGGAGACCTTTTCCCTCCGGCCGTCCCATCTGACGTCGGGTATGAGCACCTCGCGGCGCGCCTCGATGCGGTCGTGCCAGCTCCTGAGATCGTTCAGCATCACGGCGATTTCGGATTCGACGTCCGTCGCGGGTTTGTACCCGAGGTCGAACAGGTGCTGGTGGTCGGGGTTGTAGTAATGCTCTTCCATTTCCTTCCTGGGGTTCTCGACGGGCCGGATCTCGGATTTTATCCCGAGGGAGTCCGCGACCCTGTGCACCATTTCGGCGAGCTCCGTTATGCCGTAGACCTCCTGGAACTGGTTGAAGACCCTGTACTCGCCTTTTTCCGGCGGGTTTTCGACCGCGATCGTCAGGCACTGCATGGAGTCCCGGAGCGGGAGGAATCCTCTCCGCTGACCGCCCTTTCCGAAGGGCGTTATCGGCTCGCCTATGACGGCCTGGCAGCAGAAGCGGTTTATCGCCGTTCCGAAGCACTGGTCGAAGTCGAAGCGTGTGAGCAGGCGCTGGTCGTCGCCCATCTCGTCTATACGCGTTCCGAACACCACGCCCTGCATGATGTCCGTCGAGCGGAGCCCCCATATCCTGCACGCGAACATGACGTTGTTCGAATCGTGGACCTTCGACTGGTGGTACCAGCTCCCGGCCTGGCGGGGGAAGGGGAGCCTGTCCTTGCGGCCCCTGTACTCGATCTCGAAAAAGCCCTCGGGGATGTCTACGTTGGGCGTGCCGTACTCGCCCATGGTGCCGAGCTTCACGAGGTGGGACTCGGGGCAGATGTCGCGCATGGCGTAGAGGATGTTGAGCGTGCCGACGATGTTGTTTATCTGCGTCCACGTCGTGTGCTCGACGTCTATCATGCTGTAGGGCGCCGAGGGCATTTCGCCCAGGTGGACCACGGCGTCGGGCTTGAAGCTCCTAAAGGCGTTCTCGACGAAGTTGTAGTTCGTGAGGTCGCCCTTGAAGAAGCGCAGGTTCTGGTCGAAGCTGTCCCTGAAGGCCTCGAGCCTGTCGGTCATGCGGGATATCGGCGAGGCCGACTGCGAGCTCATTTCCTGTACCCAGTCCCTTCGCATGTAGTTGTCGGCGCCGGCCACGGTGTGGCCCCTTTTCGTGAGATACATCGCGAGCGGCCATCCGAGATAGCCGTCCACTCCTGCAATGAATACGCGCATGATGCATTACCTCCTGTGGTTGTTTGCTGTGGATTCGTACTGCGGATTTGAAGTGGAAGCCGGCGGGGAGCGGAACGCCCCCGGCGCGGCGGGTAAAAGATTGTTTAATTAATATAACGTATATACCGGATATACAGCTTCGCCCTCTCACTTACATAAGGGGCGAAACGACGGCTTTCGATGTCGGGACGCCGGGGCCGCTAGAGCAGCTCGACGTCTCCGGCGCCTACTTCGACGGATACCGCGCTCCTTATGAGATGGACCGACAATATCAGCCTGAAGCCGCCCCTTTGCGACTCGATCCTTCCCCTGAGACCTTCGAGAGGGCCCCCGGTTATGACCGCCTCCCTTCCCTCGAAATCGTAGGGGAAGGGCGCGCACGGAATACCCGACCTTACGAGCTTCCGGGCGGCGTCTATTTCTTCCTCGGGCACGGGCACGGGCACGCCGCTGCTCCCGAGTATGCGCACAACCCCCTTCGCGCCCAGCACGTCGAGGCTGTCGCGCGGATCGATGCGGACGAAAAGATAGCCCGGAAAGAGCGGCATCTGTATCCGCTTCTTCCGGTCTTTCCATTTGCAGAGGGTTTCTCTCAATGGCAGGAACGCCTCGACGTTTCTTTCGTCGAGGTCCCACGCCGCTCTCTTTTCGTGCCTCGATCGCGTGTGGACGGCGTACCAGTTTCTTTCTTCAGACGCCGCCGCGCTGTTTCCCCCGTTCTCTCCTGGAGCCGCGTTCTGTATCGTGTTCTCAGGCATCGGTCGGCCTCCCGTTCCCGGTTTTGGTCATCCGGACGTCGTCGAGCCAGAACTCGCCGGAGATGAGGTTGTCGAGGCGCCTGCTCTTCTCGCGCCTGAGGCCTATCGTTACCGTGGGGCAATCCGCGGGGGCGTCGAATTCGAGCCCCTGCCTTTCCCAGTCGGCAGAGCCCGTGTAAGGCTCCGACTCTGCTTTAAAGCCCCGGCAGTAGACCTCTACCGTGACGCCGCTGCGCGTCGTTATGTCCGAGGACGCCGCCTCCCACGTGAGGGCGTAGCGCGAGCCGGGCTTTACGGCGACCGTCTGGGAGACGCCCTTCCAGTCGACGTTCTTCTCGCCCGAGAATTTTACGTGGAGGGACCTTTGCCCCTCGGTCTTTTTCCTGTAGTCGTAATCGGCGTCGACGCCGTCCGACCGGTTTATCTTCCAGTCGAATCCCCGGCCCACCGTGTCGTACTCGAACCCGCCGTTCCATACGAGCGCCGAGACGTCCTCCCCGGGATAGAGCCCGGCCCATACCTCGCGCGCCGTTTGCGTGTCGCCCTTGACGAGCAGGTAGTCCGCGTAGGCGAGGGCCGTTTCGTCGCCCGCGCCGCCGTTTCGGCCCAGCCTCTCCCACACGGGATATGTCGCGCCCTGCCTGTCCGTCTGTATGAGATAGCCGAGGTAGGAGGGAAGGACTTCGTCCGAGACGGCCCTTTCGAGAATCGTCTCATGGTCCTTCACTACCCGCCAGCTTATGTCGAAGACGCGCTTTCTTTTGGTGGGGTCGGCCTCGGCCACCACGCGGAGGTTGTCGAGCGCGAGGTCGTTGTCGCCGAGCCTGAAAGCGAGCATGGAGGATTCCCAGAGAAGGCCGGGCGAGGACGGCATCATCCCCTGCGCCATGCGGAGCGCCTTTTCGGAGTCGGCTTCCCTGCCGGAGTCGATGTAGAGCTCCGAGAGGCCGAGCCACGAGACGGCCATGAGCGGATTCCCCGAGAGCGATTCGAAGTAGAGCGCTTCGGTTTTGTCTTCGCCCTCCGTCATTTCGAGATGGCGGAGGCGGGCCAGCCTGTACACGGCGTCCGAGTTCCGGCCGTCGATCTCGACGCTCCTTTCGAGCAGCTCCGGGTTTTCCGAAAACGAGTACATGGCGGATACTCCCGTTACGACTGCGAGGACGCAGGCCCCGGCGCTAAGCACCGAGAGCATCGCTGTCTGGCTTAGATATCTTAAGCGTTTTCGCATTTTTCTCCGCGTGGTACTGGTAGTTGTACCTGTATCTGCTCGACGCCGTTTCGAGCCTGTTCACTATCGCGCCGGTGATCTTGCCGTGCACCTTCCCGAGCTCCTCGAGCGTCATCTGGAGCGTTTTACGCTGCGTGATGCCCATCCCGGCGACGACGAGGACGCCATCCACGGCGCGCGCCGCGAGCAGCGAATCGGCGAAACCGAGCACGGGAGGGCCGTCGACGAGGACTATGTCGAAGCGCTCCATGAGCGTGTCTACGAGCTCGCGCATTTTGTTCGAGCCGAGAAGCTCGGAAGGATTTGGGGGAATGGGCCCCGAGTATATGATGTTGAGGCCGTCGACTTCCGTCGGCATGATGGAGTCGTCGAGCGAATATTTACCTATGAGATACGTGCTGAGTCCCGCGCCGTTGGACGCCGCCGTTCTCCAGACGCGCGTCAGGCGCGGGCGGCGCATGTCGGCGTCGACGAGGACGACCTTGTATCCCGACTGCGTGAAGGCTATTGCGAGGTTCGACGAGCAGGTCGTCTTGCCTTCGAGCGGCTGGCTGCTCGTAAGGAGGAGCGAGCGCGGCTGGTGGTCGGGCGACGAGAAGAGGACAGACGTACGAATGACCCTGAAAGCTTCCGACACTATGGAAAGCGGGTTCGTGTGGACCACCTTTTCGAGCCCCGACGCCTCCGAGCCGGATACCACCGGAATGGCGCCCAGGAACGGGATCGGGAAGCGGTGCTTGAGCTCTTCCTCGTCCTTTATCGTGCTGTCGAAGTGGTCCGTTACGAATGCTAGGAACACTCCTCCCAAAAGCCCCGCGATTACGGCGAGGGCGAGGTTGAGCGGTATGTTCGGGCTGGAAGGCAGGAGCGGCGCGGCGGCGTAGTCGACTATCTGGATGTTGGTCGCCTTTATCCCGGACGTGACCTCCGTCTCTTTCACCCTCTGGAGGAGGTTCTGGTATATGGTTTTGTTCGTTTCGACCTCGCGGTCGAGTATCTTGTACTGGATCGCCTTTTCGTTGAGCGCCGAGGCGCGCGCGTTCTGCTCGGACGTCCTTTCCTTCATGATGTCCTCTTTCCGGACCGCGGCGAGATAGTCCTTCTTTATGCTCTCGGCGATGCCCGTTATGCGCTTGTCTATCTCTTTCTTCATGCTGGCGACCTGGGCGCCGAGCTGTTTCAGGTCGGGATAGTTGGGGCCGTAGACGACGCTCATGTTGTCGTATTCGGCCTTGACCCTCGTGTACTCTTCGCTCAGCTCCTGTATCGAGGGGTCGTTCAGGACCTGGGGCAGGTATTCGTATTTGCCCTCTATCACGTCTTCGTAAAACGCCTGCTTGGCGAGCCTTTCGTTCTCGGCCGCGGTGAGGGCGCCGTTGAGCTCGGAAAGCTGTTTATACGTCAGGTTCATATTCGCGTCGAGCGAGATGATGTCTTCCTTCTTCGCGAATTCGTTGAGGTCTTCCTCGGCCCTTTCGAGCCTGGCCTTGACCTGGGAGAGCTGCTTTTCGAGGAACTTCCTCGCCGACTTCGTCGCGTCGAGCCTCCTGTCGAGGAGCCATTCTATGTACTGATCGCCCAGGGTGTTTGCAACCGTTGCCGCGAATTCGGGATCGCGGCTCGTGAAGCTCACCTTGACCAGCCGGGATTTCCTGTCGGGGTTTATGTTCACGCGGGAGAGGAATTCGTCTATTAGCTTCTGGTGCTCTTTTTTCTTTTCGGCGGCGGCCCTGGCAGGGCTCTTTTTCCCGCGTTTTTCGAACATGCCGCTGAAAGCGCGCGATATGAGAGACTGTTTCTCGCTCTTTTCCGGGGAGAACTCGGGGTTCTCGGAGAGGCTCAGTTTTTTTATCACTTCCTCGGCGAGGGATTTGCTCTTTATGAGCTTGTACTGCGTTTCGTAGAATTCCGCCTGAGGCGCGTCGAGCTCGACCACTTCCTCGAACGTCGTGATGCGCGGGTTGTCCGGGGCTATTTCGAGCGTGATGTCGGCCTGATACATCGGGGTCATTACGAGCGACGCGACGAGGACCGTCACCACCGCTACGACGAGGGACGATATGACGATCCACTTGCGCCTGAGTATGACGTCGAGGTATTCGTGTATGCCCATCTCGTCGTCGGGCCGCATATGTGTGTAGATCGTCGTCTGCGGCTCGGCGGGAAGCCCCGGCTCGGGCCTTTCCTTGAGCTCTCTGCCCTTTCCGTTCGGCAGCTCGTTATATCTATCGTCTTCCATTCAGCACCTTTTTCGTTCCGCCGTTTATCTGGCCGGCGGGTTATAGCCCACGCCGCCGAATCCGAATACGTTGAAGTTGAGCCCGTAGAAAAAGCTCTTTATGCCGCTCGCGCCAACCACTATAGCGTCCTTTTCGCCGAGTATCGGATCTTCCGCATTGCCCTGGTTTATGTCGTCCATGTCGAGCTTGACGACCTCTTTCCTGCCGTCGCCGAGGTCGCGGACGAGGCTGATGTCGCCCGAGTTGGCGTAGCTCACGAGGCCGCCGGCCATGATTATGGCCTGGCTTACCGTCGTCTCGCCTTCGTTTATGGGATAGGAGCCGGGGGTTTGGACCGCGCCGTCGACGTAGACGTTAGACGCCTCGGGGACGTAGACCTTGTCGCCCGGGGTGAGGGCGAAGTTGATCTCGCCGGTGGTTCCCTTGCGTTTAAGCATGTCGTCCAGATCGACGATCACGTTATCTTCCCTGCCGGCGTTTTTACGCGTGACGTATACGAGCGTGCCGGCGTCGGGGGCGAGCCCCTTTGCCATCGCAAGCGCGTCGAGGAGCGTCATCTCGCCTATTATTTCGTAGTTGCCCGGCTCGTTCACGAAACCGAGGACGGAGACCCTTTTGCTCTGATGCTCGGTTATGTAGACGTTGACGTGCGGGTCTCTTATGTAGCCCTTTTCCTTGAGGAGGGTTTCTATCCTGACCTCGGCCTCGACGGGCGTGAGGCCGCCGACGGCGACTTCGTTGAGGAGCGGCAGCTTGATATTCCCCTCGGCGTCCACCCTTTCGGTGGTCCCGAATTTCTCCGACTCCATCGCCTTGATTTCGAGAAGGTCGGACGGGCCTATGGTGTAGTTGGAGTGGTCTACGCTCCCGGAAGCGGAGGCATCCTTCGACGCGGCTTCGCTGAACAGCTTTTTGTTCAGGTTTCCGGACGCGCCGCCGTCAGCCTGACGCGCCGAGCCGTATATTCCGGCCTCGGGGGTTTGCCTCATTCCGCAAGAGACGGCGAAGACGAGAAGGATCGTTATAGCAGCATACTTCGGCATACCTGTCTCCATACCTTTCGAGCAACAGCACGTGAGCGACGATTACTATTCCGATATCCCCTTGCAACTTTTTCAAGATCCCCCATGCATCCCTTGAGAGAAGACTGGCCTCTTTTTGCGGTACCCGGCCGTTACCGGCCGGGTACCCGGTTCAAATAAACTTTGACTCTGTACTCTTTGATTCGCTTTAGCCCCTACTTATTCAAATGGGCTGCCGACGCCGTCGCCGCCGCCGCCACCGCCATCGTCACTCGTGGAGGCAGCTATCGCGGCGCCCGCTATCGCGCCCGCAGCAACAGTACCGAATATGACAGGCCCTGCCATCGAGGAAGAACCCTCTACCGGCGGGGTCTCGGCTTCGGACTCGTAGCCTTCGGTGGAATATTCCACGTCGGAGGCCGGAGGCGGCGGTGGAGCCTGCGGATCGGACTGGGCCAGGGCGTTATCGTCCACTACCGACTGTGCGACCACGCGAACCCTTTCGCCGGGCTCGACGGTCACGGGCCCTTCGGCCGTCGCGAGAGCCAGCTGGCCGTCCGAGAGCTCGACAACCGTGCCGTCGGGCGTCACCATGACGGTGCCTTCGATGAAGGACTGCGAGGCTTTCAGCACCTCGGGCGTGGACAGGGTGCCGTCCCTGGTTACGAAGGATATGACGGCCTTTTCGGGCTGAATCCTGAAGTGGACGGTGCCGCTGTCGATTCTGAGATTAAGGAGCTGTCCATCTTCGGCGACGCTCAGCTTCGAGCCTTTCTCGGCGACGAAGGTGCCGCCGGTGATTCTTATGAGAGCTCTATCCGGGTAGGAGATTTTATCCCCGGATACGACCGGAAATACTTCCTTCTTGCCGCTTGCGCCGACGATCGTGACGTTTCCGAGCAGGGTGTCCGCCGAAACGGGCCCGGCAGTGAAAACGCACAGGACTATAGCGAAGTATATACAGGCAGATACTCTTAAGCTTCGACTCCTCATGAAACACCTCCATGCGAGCCTGAGACGAGTAGGCGCCCCCTCTCCCCGTAAGCAATGCCGGATAATCAAGCTTGACTAACCTAACTTCGGCAGCTTTCGACCATGAGCATCAGACTTTTAGGTCTCCGGCTTTGATCCGCACCCTTTCGGATGTTTCACCCTTTCGTCTTAGGTGTAGTTTTATTTCAATGGTAATCGAAATGGAATCCGAGTCAAGCGAAATTTTTTCGGCTCGGAAATGCGGCATCGCGCGCGCGGGGAAGTTTCAGGTATGAAAATATTTAATAGCCGTTATAATTGCAGAATAGAGAAGGGGCGCGGAGGATAGCGCTGAAATGCTCGTTTCTACCACTGTTTACAGGGCAATTTTTACAGCCGGGGGCCGCGCGTCTTGAGCGTCGCGGGGGCCCGGAGAAGCGGCGAGGGGGCGAGGGCGGTCTCCCTTTCGGGGGCCGCCGATATTTTTATCCTGACCGTCGTGGCGGCCGTGCTCGTACTTTCGCCGCTGCCGATAGGGAGCGTCCGGCCCTTGCCGGTGATGGCCATAGAGCTCCTTTCCTTTTCGACGTTCCTGGCCCTCCTTATTAAATACGGATTCGAATCCGAAGCGCCTTTCGCGGACGCAAGGCCCTATATTCCGTTCCTCGTTTTCGTCGGCGTATGCATTTTTCAGGTTATCCCGCTCCCGGAATGGCTGCTCGGCGTTTTGTCGCCCGCGGCGGCGGCCGTCTGGGACAGGGCCGGTGAGACGCTCGCGGGGTTCGGATTCGCGGGGGGAGGGGACTTCCACACACTTAGCCTCTACCCCTGGGCGACGGTGAAGAGGATACTTTTTCTGCTCGCGTGTCTCGTGTTCGGGATAGCGGTGTCGAGGACCGTCGTCACGAAGAGGCGGCTCACGTTCGTGCTCGTGCCTCTCTTTGCGCTTTTATTCTTCGAAGCCTCGCTCGGGATATATCAATACCTCGCCTCTGCGGGAAGGGAGGACGCGAGCGGGACTTTCGTGAACAGGAATCACTTTGCGGGATATCTCGAAATGACTTTTCCGCTCGCGCTCGGGTGCGTGCTCGCTATAGGCGGGGGCAGGGTTTCCGTCCGGGGCGGCCTCGTTAAAAGGCTCGTTTCGTCGGGGAGCTTCCAGAAGCAGGCGCTTCTTTTATTCGTGCTGGGCGTAATCTTCCTCGCCGTCCTTTTTTCGCGCTCCCGTATGGGGATACTGTGCGCGGTGGCGGCGCTGGCGTTCTTCTCGGCGGCCTCGGCGAGGCTCGCGGGAAAGGGACTCAACGTGAAGTGGGCGCTCTACGCCGTGCTGGCGGTGGCGCTCGTATTCGCTCTGTTCGCTGGGCTTTACCCTGTGGCGGAGAGGTATGCGCGCCTCGAAGAAAGCCTTCCGTCGAGGACGCTCCTGTGGTGGGACGTTCTCGGCATGGTCAGGGATTTCCCCGTCTTTGGGACAGGGCTCGGGACGTTCGGGTATGCGTTCCCGCTCTACAAGCACGCCGCGGACGCGCCGCTCGTGTACCTGCATTCGCACAACGATTATCTCCAGATACTGGCCGAGACGGGGATTGCCGGGTTCGCCGCGATAATGACGGCGCTCGCGCTGTTCGCGCTGTGGTCGCTCCGGACGCTCGTCGGGCTTTCGGAGGGCGGGGACTACGGAAGGTTCTTCATATTCCTCGGCGCGGCGGCGGGAGTATTTTCGATACTCGTTCACAGTATCGCCGACTTTAACCTCCACATACCTTCGAACGCGGTTTACTTCGCATTTTTGATCGGGCTTATGTATGCGCTGGGGAGCAGGTGGAGGGAAGAGGAGGGGCACACGTAGTGTGTTTCTCGACGTAGCACCGAAGTTGCTGAAACCACGTGAAGCGCGTCTGATGATAATGGCAACGACGCTGCTACTTCGAATGTCAGCGGACACAGTCCGCCGGGCCGGACACGTAGTGTCTTTTTTCGGCATAGCGCTGATGATGCCGAAACCACCTGAAGTGCGTCGGATGGTAATAGCCATGCGCTGCTACTTCGATATCCTGCACGCGTGGCGTGCAAAATCATCGTTCCTTCGCAAAATCCTGTTTCTCTGATTAATTTGTAAGGTACCCCCTCACCCTTAATCCCTATTTTGATTTCGGATACTTTCGAGCTGCAATAGACAAACTTTCGTGCAGTCGGCCGGGGGCGTCCGAATGCTCGCTTGCTCGCATTCGTTCCCCAAGGGGAGAGGGGAGAATATGGGAGTCGGATTTTTAACGCTCATCCACTCGATGTCTTCGGCGGGGCAAGGCTGGTGATTAATTGGAACAGACGACCGGGCGGTGCTATGAATTTCCAAGTCGGCTACGTCGGATTCCGACACGCGAGGCGTGGACACGTAGTGTCGTTTTCGGCATAGCGCGGGAGGTGCCGAGATCACCTGAAGCGCGGCAGGTGTCAAGGGCAGAGCGCTGCCACTTCGATATCCTGCGGGCGTGGCCCGCCGGCCCGGAGGGGTATTGCTGCGCTGCTTTTGAGCAGCTTGCAATATTATGAAGAGAGCAAAGCTCACTTCTTGTCATTCCCTAATGCTTGTATAGGGAATCCAGTCTTTTAATCTGCTCACAGAAATGACAGTAGTGTGGTGATTCCTCGCTCGCTCGGAATGACGGATTAAAAGAAGATTGTCGCGATTGTTGCGCGCCATGGAAGTGACGGGCTGAATGCACCCCTGCCCCTCTCCCCTTATTTGAGGGGAGAGGGGGGATCAGACGGCTTCCGGTTGCCGTGGTGAACGCGTTATCGCTGCTACTCTTCCGTCCTGCACGCCCTGAGATTTCTCGTCTCGGAGTAGAGGTGGCAGATGGATTTGATGTTGCAGAGGACCGAGAAATCGCCGGGGTCGTCGTCGCTCGTATCGCCGAGGAGCATGTAGTTCATCCAGTGAGCCATTTCCTGCCCCAGGGCGTCGAGCGCAGGGGTGACGTTTATCGAGCCGCCGAGGTTGTAGCTCCCGCTGCAGCCGGTTTCGTGGTACTTGCACGGAAACCCTTCCTTGCCCTTTTGCTGGTCGTAAAGCGTCGGCGTGACGACGACTACGCTGATGTCCGAGGGTTCGAGCGAAAGCACCTCTTCCTCGAGGTCGGGATGGTTCTCGATGACGCAGTTGACTACGAGCCCGTAATAGTCGTCGACGGTGCGGACGGCGTCCGTCAGCTCGTCGGGCGTGTAGTAGTCCATGTGA
The DNA here is from genome assembly GCA_035325995.1 of Thermodesulfobacteriota bacterium. Lineage (NCBI taxonomy): Bacteria > Pseudomonadati > Thermodesulfobacteriota > Thermodesulfobacteriota bacterium. Next base: position 111,316 of record DAOKYU010000010.1, read on the forward strand.
CGGAATTCAATGCCGAGCGGCGTAATCGAGGCCGCGGCCTGACCGCCCCTGGTGCCGGTCTCGCTCTCGCTTCCTCCTCCTCCGCAGGAGGCGATCAAAAGCAGTATGAGACATGCCAGGGCAGCGATGACCAGTAAATAAAGCCGGGCCGAGCCGGCGCCGTTAAAATGTTTCGTTTTCAATTGCTTCTCCCGTTTTCTCCCTTGCGGACGCACCCGTAGCGGTCCCCCTTAGATGCCTCGATAACCCGGAGTCCCCGCGTTTGCGGACGCGCTTCATCTGCGTCCGCTGCGGCCGGGGCCGTGATGTACTATCAGAGGAAAACGGAGCGCGGATTTACGTGCCGGTTGCGCCCCTTTGGGAACCTTCCGGAGGCCGTCCTCCGGGAGGTCTTTTGTATATGCAGGAATCGTATATCTCTTTCGGAGGCGGCTCTATTGGACGAAGGTTGAAATGATTTCCAATACCGGGGTATTAGGCAGGGGATATATATGGGGAAAAAGACTTAGCTCATCTTCGGATCGGGGGCGGACGGAATACATCCGCGTACGGCTTCCAGGCGGTTATGACGCCGTGGGTGTAGTTATAAAAACTACAGATTAATAAAATTAATGTTTACATCGAGATATCCGATGCACTATAATTGGGGTGTCGGCAACAATTGTCCGGGGCGGGTTATACAAAAAACTTTTTTAAAGGAGGCGTTCGATGAATTTAACCAGACTTATAGCTTTGCCGGTTTTGTTTTTGTTCGTTGTAGTGGGAAGCATCGGGGGCTGTAGCGATAACAACAACAATCTTCCGCCGGGGGCTTGCGAGATGCCGCGTCTCACCAGGGATTTCGGCGGTGAATTCTACGACTTCGTCGACGAGGACGACGGCATTGTAATGTCTGTCACATCGGACGGAGTGACGGCGCTTATAGATATTTCGGACATCGACGATCCGGCCGACGGATTTCTTCTCGTGGCCGACGTAGTGGGCGATAACCGGGCAGAGGTGTTCGAGGCCGATACGGAAGTGGACGACGAAATCGTTACCGTGGACGCTTCGGGCGAAGCGGTAAGGCACAACAGCGGCCGGAGGCTCGACCTGAACAACCTTATCGTAGGCGATCTCGAGTTTATAGACTTCTCGGGTGAGTGCGAGATAATTGCGCCGTAACGGGAAGGGGCAGTAGCGGTACCCGGATTGTTACGACATTTGGAATAGAGTAATAATTATATTCTTCGGGGGAAGGCCGAAAGGTCTTCCCTTTTTTTGTGCCCATGGTCCGGAGGGGTATTGCTGCGCTGCTTATGCAGCTTGCAATATTATGGATTGGGATGAGGGTATAGTGGTGCTCTTCAATCAAATTCGAGTTCACTGCTTTTACGAACCCTTTAAAGGCAAAAGCAAGGGACTAACTGCAACTACAAAAGCTGGTGGAGGCTGTGCGGGGTTGGCGGCCTTGCGGGGGACGTACGGTGGTGGCTGGTAGGTATGGAGAAGGGGTTCTCTACTTTTCCTTGATGAAAAGTAGTACACACGAAGTGTGATTTACGACGAAGTACCTTCATGGATTTTTGCAACTGAAGTGCGAAAGGTGGTAATAGAAATGCGCCGCTACTTCGATTGCGTGCGGCTGCGAGCCGCCGGGCCGGGGACACGTAGTGTCTTTTTCGGCATAGCGCGATAGTTGCCAAGACCACCGGAAGCGCGTCGGGTGGTCCTAGCCGAGCGCTGCCACTTCGAATTCCAGCGGGCGTGGCCCGCCGCGGGTGGTGCGCTGTCCGGAAAGTTTCCCATTCATTTCAGGAATTTCGCATTTTGTGAGCAAATGCGAATCTTTTTTTGAAACTTCGCATCGAACTTTGTATGTCTGCATTGAATAGGGTAAAAATTAAAGGAGCGGAAGCCGGCGACGGGGCGCACCCGGCCTCATCGATCGAGCCCGCGGGCCGCCGGGAGATAAAAAAATATGTCCGCATTGACACCATCAGGCCCGGCGGGTAACGTGTAAGTAAGCACTTACTTTCATGCCGCCAGGGTTGCCCGGAAATGCTGAAAGACAGTCGATAAGTGTCTGCGTCAAATCACGATGCGAGGATAGCCAGATAAAATGAGTACATTTCAAAGGACAGCTGTATTCATAATAGCTCTCGCCGCCACGGGTGTTTTGCTCGCGGCCTGCAAGGGCCAGAAACCTGCCGCGCCGCCTCCTCCGGAGGTCACGGTGAGCAAGCCCCTTGTCAGGGAGGTCATGGAGTGGGACGAGTACACGGGGCGTCTCGAAGCGGTCGATTCGGTCGACGTGAGGGCCCGCGTGAGCGGCTACCTGCAGTCGATTCACTTCAAGGACGGCCAGATCGTGAAGGAGGGGGACCTCCTCTTCGTCATCGACCCGAGGCCGTACCAGGCCGAGCTCGACAGGGCCGAGGCGGAGCTCAAGCTGGCCAAGGCGAGGCTCTCTTTGGCACAGAACGATCTCGCGCGTGCGAAGAACCTTCTCAGCGCAAAGGCCATCTCCGTCGAAGAGGCCGATACGAGGGCGTCTGACGAGAAGGTCGCCGAGGCCACGGTGCAGCAGGCCGAGGCCGCCGTCGACGCCGCGAAGCTGAACGTCGAGTTCACGCAGGTAAGGGCGCCGATAACAGGACTCATAAGCAGAAAATACGTAACCGAGGGGAACCTCATTAACGGCGGGACGGGCGGCACGCTCCTTACGACGATTGTCTCGCTCGACCCGATTTATTGCTACTTCGAGGCCGACGAGCAGTCGTTCCTCAGGTACAACCGTCTCGAAAAAGAGGGGCTTCGCCCCGAATCGCGCCAGAGCGAGAGCCCGGCCTACCTGGAGCTCGCGGACGAGACCGGGTTCCCGCACAAGGGCTACGTCGATTTTCTCGATAACAGGATCGACACCCAGACGGGCACCATCAGGGGGAGAGGCGTGTTCGAGAACCCGGGCGATATTCTGACGCCGGGGCTCTTCGCGAAGATAAAGATAGTCGGAAGCGCTCCTTACGAGACTATTCTCCTCCCCGACGAGGCCATAGGCAGCGACCAGTCGCAGAAGTTCGTCCTCGTGGTCAACCCCGAGAATACCGTCGAATACAGGCAGGTCGAGCTCGGGCCCAAGATCAACGGCTTCAGGGTTATAAGGAGCGGGGTGAAGCCCGAAGACAAGATCATCGTAAAGGGCTTACAGAGGGTCGCCCCGGGGGCGGTCGTAAGCCCTGTCGAGCAAGCCCTCGTGGTCAAGAACGATAATTTTCTCACGCCCGGTATCGCGTCCGGCAGCCCCAAAGGAAGCACTGGAGGGTAATTAATGTTCTCCCGGTTTTTTGTAGACAGGCCGATCTTCGCGACGGTCCTATCCATACTTATCGTAATCGTCGGTCTGATCGCGTATTTCACACTCCCCGTAAGCCAGTATCCGGAGGTCACGCCGCCGACGGTGGTCGTGCGCGCGTCATACCCCGGGGCCAACCCGGAGACTATCGCCGAGACGGTCGCGACGCCGCTCGAGCAGGAGATAAACGGCGTCGAGGACATGCTCTACATGTCGTCGCAGTCTACCAGCGACGGCGCGATGCAGCTCACCATCACATTCGCTCTCGGAACGGACATCGACAAGGCGCAGGTCCTCGTCGAGAACAGGGTGTCGGTTGCGGAGCCCAGGCTTCCCGAAGAGGTGAGGCGTATAGGCGTCACGGTGAGGAAGAGCTCGCCCGACATGCTGCTCGTCGTTCACCTCGTTTCGCCGGACGACACTTACGACCAGCTCTACGTCAGTAACTATGCACTCATAAACGTGTACGACGTTCTCACGCGTATCCAGGGCGTCGGCAGCGTCACCGTATTCGGCGCCAGGGAATACTCGATGAGGATATGGCTCGACCCGGAGAAGCTCTATTCGCTGGGGCTCACGGTGAACGACGTCATACAGTCGCTCCGCGAGCAGAACATAGAGGTAGCCGCGGGCATCGTGGGGCAGCCTCCCGTGCCGCAGGGTAACGCGTTTCAGCTTTCGGTCAACACGCTCGGAAGGCTCCTCGACGAGGAGCAGTTCGGCGACATAGTCGTCAGGACGGGCGAGGAAGGGAGGACGACGAAGCTCAAGGACGTCGCCCGCGTCGAGCTCGGCGCGCTCGATTACGCGAGGAACAGCTACCTCGACGGGAAGCCGGCGCAGGCCATAGGCGTGTTCCAGCTCCCGGGGTCGAACGCCCTGGCCACGGCGCAGAACATCGAAAAAACGATGGCCGAGATCAGCCAGAACTTCCCCAAGGGCCTCGAATACAGGATCGTATACAACCCGACCGTTTTCGTTCAGCAGTCTATAGACGAAGTTTTCCATACGCTGTACATAGCTTTTATTCTCGTTTTCATAGTCGTAATCGTGTTCCTCCAGGACTGGAGGGCGGCTATCCTGCCGATGATAGACGCCATAGTGTCGCTGGTCGGTACGTTCGCCGTCATGGCGGCATTCGGATTTTCGCTCAACAACCTGTCAATGTTCGGCCTCGTTCTGGCCATAGGTATCGTCGTCGACGACTCGATCGTCGTCGTCGAGAACATCAAGCGGTGGATGGGTATGGGATACGAGCCGAGGGAGGCGACTCTCCGCGCGATGAAGGAGATCACGGGGCCGGTCCTGGCTATTACGCTGGTCTTGAGCTCGGTGTTCATACCGACCGCGTTTTTGCCCGGGATAAGCGGGCAGTTCTACAAGCAGTTCGCGCTGACGATAGCGGTGTCGACGATTCTGTCGGCCGTGAACGCGCTGTCGCTCGCGCCGGCGAGGGCGGTTCAGCTCATCAAGCCCGATAGCGAGGCCGAGCACCAGGAGCCTCTGCCGAGGGTCGGTATAGCGGCGATAGTCGGCTTCCTCGCCTATGCGTTTATCGCGCCGGCGCTGGCGTCGCTGCCGGGGCAGCACGACATGGCGGGGGAGGCCGGGGTAACCGTTTGGGCCATAAGGATAGGGCTCTTCCTGGTAGGCGCTGTTGTCGGATGGTTCATCAGCCCGTACGTGAACCTAGTGCTGAAGAAGATATTCAGGGGCTTTAACACTCTCTTCGAGCGCGCATCACATTCGTACAGCCGCACGGTCAACAGGCTGCTCAGGTTCAGCACCATAGCGCTGTTCGTATACGCCGGCCTTATAGGGCTCACGTATCTCGGGTTCACGCAGGTGCCGACGGGCTTCATCCCGGCGCAGGACCAGGGCTACCTCATCATAGACGTGGCGCTCCCGGACGGGGCCTCGCTCGAAAGGACGGACGCCGTCGTGCAGGAGGCGACGAAGATTATTCTCGACACTCCGGGCATAGCGTACGCGGTCGGGCTCTCGGGATTCTCGGGTGCGACGTTCTCGAACAGCTCGGACGCGGGCGTTATATTCACGCCGCTCGATCCCTTCGACGAGAGGGCGAAGCACGGCCCATCGCTTAACGAAATAATAACGGACCTCAGTATAAGACTCTCGACCATACAGGAGGCGAGGCTGCTCGTAATCTCGCCGCCGCCCGTAAGGGGGCTCGGCACCGCCGGCGGGTACAAGATGATGGTTCAGGACAGGGGGGCCGTCGGGCTTAGAGAGCTCGCCAACGCTTCCTACGCCCTCATCGGCGCCGCGAACCAGGAGCCCGGCCTTACGAGGGTGTACACGACGTTCAGCCTGAACACGCCCCAGTTGTACGCCGAGGTGGACCGCGAGAAGGCCAAGAAGCTCGACGTACCGCTTACGAACATATTCGACGCGCTCCAGGTGTACCTGGGCTCGGTTTACGTGAACGACATAAACCTCTTCGGAAGGGTGTACCGTGTTACGGCGCAGGCCGAGGGCGGCTACCGCCAGGATGCCGCGGACATACTGAAGCTAAGGACGAGGAGCGCCAACGGGGCGACAGTGCCGCTCGGCTCAGTCGTTACGCTCAAAGACGAGACGGGGCCCGACAGGGTGGTGAGGTATAACCTCTTCCCGGCGGTGGAGGTGAGCGGCGATTCCATACCGGGGTTCAGCTCGGGGCAGGCGATCGCCGCGATGGAGAAGCTCGCAGGGCGGATTCTGCCCGCGGGCGTGGGGTACGAATGGACGGACCTCGCGTACCAGGAGGTGACGCAGGGAAGCGCGGCGGTATTCATATTCCCGCTCTGCGTCCTGTTCGTCTTCATGATCCTGGCGTCTCTTTACGAGAGCTGGTCGCTCCCGCTGGCGATTATTCTGATCGTGCCGATGTGTCTTCTGTCGGCGCTCGCGGGCCTGTGGCTCAGGGGAATGGACAACAACATTCTGACACAGATCGGGTTCGTCGTGCTCGTGGGCCTTGCGTGTAAGAACGCGATTCTAATCGTGGAGTTCGCAAAGGACTACCAGGAACAGGGCAAGGAGCGCGAGGAGGCCGTCGTCGAGGCGTCCCGCGTCAGGCTGCGCCCGATATTGATGACGTCGTTCGCGTTCATCCTGGGCGTCGTGCCGCTGGTTATAGCGGCGGGGGCGGGAGCCGAGATGCGCCAGGCGCTCGGAACGTCGGTGTTCGCCGGCATGTTCGGGGTTACGTTCTTCGGGCTGTTCCTGACGCCCATATTCTACGTCGTCATAAGGAAGTTCACCGAATCGAGAAAGAACCGGAGTGTCGAAGCGAAATGAGATATTCAACGGCCGCCATACTGAAAACTATTCTCCTCACGGGGGTTTTCCTCACCGGGGGTTTTCTCACGGGCTGCATGGTCGGCCCGGACTACGAGAAGCCCGAGACTCCGCTTCCCGGGTCGTTCCAGGACGCGGGGGCCAAGGACTACAGGACCGACGCCGTCGAGATCGAGTGGTGGAGCGAGTTCCAGGACCCGATTCTCGACAGGCTCATTCGCGACGCGCTCGCCGGTAACTACGACATCGACATCGCGACGGCCCGAATACTCGAAGCACGCGCCCTCAGGGCCGAAACCGAGTTCGAGCTCGCGCCGATAGTGCCGTTCCAGGGGGACTACACCTGGCAGAGGTCGTCCAGGGCCCAGACGTTCCCGGGGGCCGACAGGAACACCGAGCTTTTCGACGCCGGGTTCGACGCCGTATGGGAGCTCGACATCTTCGGACGTATAAGGCGCACGATAGAGGCCGACACAGCAGAGCTCGAATCGCGCATAGCGACGCGGCAGGACGTAGTCGTGACGCTACTGGCCGAGGTGGCGAGGAACTATTTCGAGCTCCGCGGCGCGCAGAACGGCCTTGCCGTCGCGCGGAGGAACGCGGAGAACCAGAAGAACACTCTCGACCTTACCATAACGCTCCTCGAAGGAGGGCGCGGGACGGCGCTCGACGTGTCGAGGGCGAGGGCGCAGTACAACAACACGCTCGCACTTATCCCGCCGCTCGAAACGAAGGTCAAGCAGGCCATATACAGGATCGGGGTCCTCACGGGGCAGCTTCCCGATACCTACCTTGCCGAGCTTCTGAAGCCCGAGCCGTTCCCGGCCGTGCCCGACGTAGTCGCTGTCGGGACGCCCGTCGAGCTCCTCGAAAGGAGGCCCGACATAAGGGTGGCCGAAAGGCAGCTCGCGGCGTTTACGGCATCGATAGGCATCGCGACGGCGGACCTGTTCCCGAGGATAAGCATACTCGGGAGCGCGGCGCTCCAGGCGACGACGTTCTCGGGGCTGTTCGACAGCGGAGCGGGGGCGTTCGGCGTCGGGCCGAGCATATTCTGGCCGGCGTTCGACCTGGGAAGGGTGTATCAGAGGGTCGAGGCCGCCGACGCGCGCACGCAGGCTGCGTTCGCGGCGTATCAGCAGACGGTGCTCGCTGCTATCGAGGACGTGGACTCGTCGCTCGTCGACCACAACAACCAGATAGAGAGGCACAAGTACCTCGTCGAATCGGTTAAAGAGAGCGAGAATGCAATGGAGCTCGCGAGGATGAGGTACGATTACGGCGTCGCGAATTTCCTGGACGTGCTCGACGCGGAGCGGACGCTTCTCGAAACGCAGAGCGAGCTCGCACGGAGCGAGACGGAGCTTCGCACGTCACTCGTTGCGGTGTACAAGGCGCTCGGCGGCGGATGGGAGTATTACGAGGAAGACGTCCGCGCGCAGCAGGCTGCGGGGAAGGCGGGGGAAGCGGCCGGAGAGGCGAGGCAGTAGGGACAATTCCTAAAAAATAAATCCCTCCACCCCCTTTTTCTAAGGGGGGGGATTAAAGGCAAAAAAGCAGGTACAAAGGACTTCTACTTTTTCCGGATGAAAAGCACACAGAGTGTGTTTTACGATCGTAGGAACCGAAGTTGCTAAGACCACCTGAAGTGCGGCTGGTGGCAATGGCAGAGCGCTGCTACTTCGATTGCGTGCGGCTGCGAGCCGCCGGGCCGGGGACACGTAGTGTCTTTTTCGACATAGCATAGAAGGTGCTAAAGTCACCTGAAGCGCGTCAGGTGGTAATAGCAAGACTGCTGCTACTTCGGAATCCTGCACGCGAGGCGTGCAAAATCATCGTTCCTTCGCTAAATGCTCTAAATACTATACCCCCACCCTGACCCTCCCCCTGGGAGGGGGAGGGAAGAGTAAGGTAGGTCGGATTCTTAACGCTCATCCACTCGATGTCTTCGGCGGGGCAAGTCTGGTGATTAAATAGAA